>CAZVDJ010000556.1:910-3693 GCA_964626245.1 uncultured Gemmatimonadaceae bacterium | reverse complement strand
CCCGTTTCCGGGCTCCCGTCCCCCGTCGCGTATCGCGACGTCCCGCTCACCCAGATCCGCAAGACGATCGCGCGGCGACTCGCGGAGTCCATCGGTCCCATCCCGACCTTCTACCTCACGGCCGAACTCGACATGGAGCGCGTGGCAGAGATGCGCACCGCCATGGCCGAACTGGGCGATGAGTACAAGGTCTCCTTCAACGACATCCTCCTGAAGGCAGTGGCCACGGCGCTCACGCAGCACCCCGACTGCAACGCGCACTGGCACGGCGACTCCATTCGCTACTGGAATCGCGTGAACCTCGGCATGGCCGTCGCCATCGAGGACGGTCTCATCACGCCGGTCATCTTCGACGCCGACCGGAAGGGGCTGCGACAGGTGGCCACCGAGTCGCGCGACCTCGCCATGCGCGCGCGCGAACGCAAGCTCAAGCCCGACGAATACACCGGCTCGACCTTCTCCGTCTCCAACCTGGGGATGTTCGGCAGCGACCAGTTCACCGAGATCATCAACCCTCCAGAGGCCGGGATCCTCGCCATCGGAGGAATCGAGTCCAAGCCCGTGGTGGTCAACGGCGCCGTGCAGGTCCGTCGCCGGCTCCGGGTCACCATGAGCTGCGACCACCGGGTGATCGACGGGGCGGCTGGCGCACGCTTCCTCCAGACGCTGCGCCGCCTGGTGGAGAATCCTCTCATGCTCGTGTACTGAGGCGCGGTCACCCAGGGGAAACGTGACGTTCGTCACGCAGCTCCCCGCCCCGTTCACAGGCATCCCGCACGCGCCGCCCCCCCGGGGCGGCGCGTTGCACAGGGCCCCGCGCGGGCGTCCTTGGAGGACTGGTCGCCCTCCCAACAGGACGCATGCGCTCGACTCTCCCCGCTACTCACGCAGCGCCCCTCACGGCGCACCCATTTCGCACCATCCGTGCACACCGGCGAGTCACTACCTGCGTTGCGTGGCTCCTCGCTCTCGCGCTTGCCGCGTGCGGCGGCAGCGAGGGGGGCAACGCGACGGGGACCGGCGGGGGCGGAAACCAGCCGCGCACCGGAACCATGGCGGTCGTCGTCGCCGGCCTGCCGGCGGGTGCTTCCGCCAACCTCACGATCACGGGCCCCGCGGGCTACTCTCGGTCGCTCACCGCGGCAGAGACTCTCTCCGGCCTCACCCCGGGGGTCTATGACCTCCTCGCCGGCGACGTGACGGCCGCGCAGGATCGCTTTGGCGCCACGCAGCCGAGCCAGCAGGTCACGATTGCCGCGGGGCAGACGCTTTCTGTGTCGGTGAGCTACGCCATCCTCACCGGCTCCATCTCGGTCGTGGCCAGCGGCATTCCCGGCGGCACGCCGCCCGACGTGTCGGTTACCGGCCCTGCGGGATTCTCGCGCACCGTCAAGGCCGGCACGACGCTCGGTGGACTGCTCCCCGGGACCTACATGCTCGGTGCGCCGTCGATCGTGGTGGACGGGAACAGCTATGCACCCGCTGCGAGCACGGTGGAGGTGACGGTATCGCCCTCAGCCGTCCCCGTTCCCGCCGCTTTCAGCTACGCGATCGCCTCCGGGACGATCGCCGTCTCGGTGAGCGGCCTCCCCGCTGGAGCGACAGGCGCCGCCGTCGTCACCGGGCCTGGCGGCTTTCAGCAGAGCGTGGCCTCGGGCGCGACGCTCTCCAATCTCACGCCGGGCACCTACACCATCACCGGCGAGACCGTCGCGGTCGGGCCCGACGAGTACCGCGTGCCGTCGCCGGTCACGGTACAGGTCGTCCCCTCGGTCGTCCCGGTCGCCGCCGCCGTCCAATACTCGCTGGCTACCGGCAGGCTCGCCCTGGCCATCTCGGGACTTCCTGCCGGGATGAACGCCGCGATCGTCGTCTCCGGCCCCGGCGGCTACCAGCATGCCGTGACCGCTACGCAGACGCTCGCGGGGCTGGCTCCGGGGAACTACACGGTCTCGGCGTCCTCGGTCGCCGCCGGTACCACCACATACGGTCCCTCTCCTGCCAGTCAGGTGGTGGTCGTGGCTCCCTCCTCCACACCGGTGGCGGCCTCCGTGAGCTACGCCGTGACCACGGGAGCGATCACCGTCACCATCACGGGGCTGCCGCAGGCCGTCGCCGCGTCGGTAGTCGTCAGCGGCCCGGCAGGGTTCCGCGACACCGTCACCACGACGGGCACCGTCACCAACCTCGTTCCCGGGAGCTACACGCTGACCGCGAACAACGCGGTGGCGGGAACGCACTCGTATGCGGCCACGCCGGCCTCGCGCACCATCCAGGTCTCGGCGGGGAGCACCCCCGCCTCGGCGTCCTTCAGCTACGCGCTCGCCACCGGCGGCATCGCGCTGAATGTCACGGGGTTGCCGGGCAACGTCGCCTCCGACATCACCGTCACCGGCCCGGGCGGCTTCAGTCGCACCGTCACGGCCACCACGCTCCTGCTCGGGCTCACCAGCGGGACGTACACCGTCACCGCACGCACCGTCTCCAGTGGTGGTTCGCACTGGGCACCCAACCCCGCCTCGCAGACGGTGGTGGTCACGCCTTCCACATCGGCCACCACGGTCACCGTCAACCACGTCACCGCCACGGGCGGGCTCACCGTCACCATCGGCGGGCTCCCGGTCGGGGTGAGTGCGGCGGTGACCGTCACCGGTCCAAACGCCTACAGCCGCGTCGTCACCGCCACCACCACGCTCACGGGGTTGCTGCAGGGGACCTACACCGCGACAGCCGCCAGCGTGACCAGCGGCGGCACGACCTACACGCCGAGTCCCACCTCGCAG
>CAZVDJ010000556.1:0-900 GCA_964626245.1 uncultured Gemmatimonadaceae bacterium | reverse complement strand
CGCAGAACGTGGTGGTCGGCGGCGGCGCGACGTCGAGCGTCGCCATCACGCACACCGCCGGCTCGCCGCCCCCGCCGCCGCCGCCCGCGGGCCTCAACCTCACGATCGACGGCCTGCACGTGCAGCAGGTGGTGCAGAGCTACGCCGGATCGGTCCCCCTCGTGGCCGGTCGCGACGGGCTGCTGCGGGTCTTCGTGAAGGCCAACGGCACCAACACGGCAACGCCCGCGGTGCGCGTGCGCTTCTACGACGGCGGAACGCTCACCAGCACCATCACGATCACGGCGCCTTCCTCCGCCGTTCCGCAGGTGGTCAGCGAGGGGACGCTCACTTCGTCGTGGAACTACTCCATTCCGGGGTCGCTCCTGCAGCCGGGCCTTCGGATCCTCGCGGACGTCGATCCCACCAACGTGGTCACCGAGAGCTCGGAAGCCGACAACAGCTATCCCTCCACGGGCACACCGCTGAGCATGGACGTGCGAAGCGTCTCGACCTTCTCGCTGCGCTTTGTCCCCGTGCTGCAGAGTGCCAACGGCCTGCAGGGCGGCGTGACCGCCGGGAATGCGGGCACCTTCCTGGCACAGATTCGCTCGCTCTTCCCGCTCGGCACCATTGACGCCGATGTGCGCGCCGCCTTCACCACCGCGGCCCCGGCGCTGCAGAGCGGCGACGGCAACGGCGCCTGGAGCCAGATCCTGAGCGAGGTGAACGCGCTCCGCACCGCCGACGGCAGCACGCGCTACTACTACGGCGTGGTGAAGGTCGGGTACAGTTCCGGCATTGCCGGGTTGGGCTACGTCCCGGGACGTGCCTCGATCGGGTGGGACCACCTTCCCTCGGGCAGCGAGGTGATGGCGCACGAGGTCGGGCACAATTTCGGACGCTTCCTCGCGCCCGGCT
>CAZVDJ010000555.1:0-3693 GCA_964626245.1 uncultured Gemmatimonadaceae bacterium | reverse complement strand
CCCCGCGCGACGGGGGGCGCGCCGGCGCGCCGCGGGGTGGCCCCGCCGGGCGCGGGGGGCCGCCCCCCACGCCCAGTCGGTCATGGCCACGCGCGAGTCGTCGTCGGTGGCAATGCGCATGCAGCTGCGGTAGCCCGTGCGGTACGCGCCTGCGCGTTCGCGCGCGTGCAAGGCGTCGTTGGTCGCAAAGCCCAGGCACTTGTCATATGCCTCGAAGGCGCGCGCGTAGTGGCCCAGGAGGAAGTGCGCCAGCCCCTGGTGATAGACGACGTCGAAGTTGGTGGAGTCGAGTTGCGCAGCGCGGTCCAGGTCGCGCGCGCCGGCCTCGAACTGGCGCAGCGTGAGGTAGCGGTGCCCGCGGAAGCGCAGGAAGCGCGCGTCCTGCGGCCAGCGTTCGGCGCCCCGCGTGTAGAGGGCGATGGCGTCGCGGAAGCGCCAGGCAGTGGCGCGCGCGGTGGCGGCAGCCAGGAGCCGGTCAGGGTCGTCGGGCTGTGCGGCAAGCGCCGAATCGGCCGCAGCCACGGGGGCCTGCGACAGCGGTGGCGGCACGAGCGGCGTTCCCAGGAGCGACAATCCTTCGGCGCCCGGCGGGAGCGCCTGTGGCGACGGCGCTCCCGGAACCGGCTGCTGGGTGCGCGAGCAGGCGCTTCCCGCACTGCTGACCACCAGGAGTGCGACCGTCGCTAGAATTCGCCCGCAGCCGGAGTCACGACGTGCGCCCGGTGCGCGCAACCGCCCCTGCATGGAAGGGATCATGATCGTTCGCCACTGGATGAGTTGCTGGTCGGACTGTCGTTGCGCGCAGAATGTGCGCCCGCGGTCGCCGCGCCGGAAGCCGGATGTTGCACCATGGGCCGGCGCCCGTGCCCGCGCCGCGCTGCTCACGGTTGTCGCCCTGCACTGCATGACTCGGCCGGGTGCGGCGCAGGCGAGTGCGCCACGCGGCGCGTTCGCCCCGCAGGGTGGGGCGCTGGTGATCGTGGGTGGCGGTCCGATCCCGGAATCGGTGAACCAGCGCTTCGTGCAGCTGGCGGCGGCGCGCGGCGCGCCGTTCCTGGTGATCATCCCCAACGCCTCGGCCGACCCGGCCGACGCCGGTAGCGCGCGGGTGGAGATCTTCGGCAAGCTGGGGGCGGCCGCCGTGTCGCTCGACCTCTCGGTCCTCGATCCGCGGAGCGACTCGGTGGCCCGCACGCTGGGGCGCGCCACCGGGATCTGGTTCCCGGGTGGCCTGCAGTCGCGCCTTGCGCGCTACCTGCTGGGGACGCCGGCGCTCGACTCGATTCGCGCGCGGCTGCGCGCGGGGGCGGTGGTGGGAGGGACGTCGGCCGGGGCCGCGGTGATGAGCGACCCGATGATCGTCGGCGACGAGCGCCGTCCCGGCGGCGCGCGCCCGGTGCGTGACACCACCGCCGACGATTCGTGGATGACGATTGACCGCGACAACGTGCTGCTGGTGCCGGGATTCGGCCTACTCCCCGGCGTGACGGTGGACCAGCACTTCCTGCGGCGCCGCCGGCACAACCGCCTGATGAGCGTGGCGCTGGAACGGGCGCCGCACCTGGCGGTGGGAATCGACGAGTCCACGGCGCTGGTGGTCCTGGCGGACGGCACGTGGGAGGTGGTGGGCGAGAGCTAGGCGGTGGTGTACGACTCCCGCACGGCGCAGGTCACGGCCGCGGGTATGTCGTTAGGCGGGACCGACCTCACGGTGCACGTCCTGCCATCCGGCTCCACGTGGCACCCGGGGCGCGACGCGCGACCCGTGCTGCCAAGGCGTTAGGCGGGCGCGCCCAGGTCCAGGCAGCGGCGCGCCAACTCGCGCGCGGGGCGCGCCAACTCGCGCGCGGGGCGCGCTACCGCCCCTCGCGCATCCCGCTGGCCACGCGCTCCACCGTGCTCACGTTGCGCACGGTGGCCGCGCCGAGCGCCTTCTCGAGCTTGCTCCCGAGCACCAGCGACTTCGTGTCGCGGGTGCGACGCAGCCACCACGCCTCGCGCCCCCGCACCAGGAAGTCGTCGACCGGCGAGCGCAGCGCGTCCAGCTGCACCGTCGCGGTGGCCGGCGGTGGCACCTTGAGAAAGGCGACGGAGAGCATGCCGTCTGCCTTGGGCGGGGGCGGGAGGTGCGGCAGCGGGTCGAAGGCGAGGATGGCGTCGAGTTCCGCGCGTGTGCGCACGAAGGTCGTCACCTCGTAGCCCAGCGCCTCACGCAGCCCGTCCTCGATGGTGCGCTCGATGCGCGCCACCGAGCGCAGCGACGTGGTGAAGACCACGTTGCCGCTGGCGATGATCGTCGAGACGTCGTCGAAGCCCATCTCGGTGAACAGGTCACGGAGACGATCCATCTTGACGACGCGGCCACCGACGTTGATGGCGCGGAGGAAGGCGGAGAACTGCAGAAGACGAGAGGACGAGAGGACGAGAGGACGAGAGGACGAGAGGACGAGAGGACGAGAGGACGAGGAGCGGGCGGTTCAGGGGGGCGGGCGCTTGAGGAAGACCCTCGTGCGTTCGCGGATCGAGTCCTGCCAGGCGAGGCCCGCTTCCATCCAGCGGCGGCCGGGGTGGCGCAGCGAGACCTTTCGCCGGAAGTGGTGCAGCCAATCGGGGCGGCTGCCGTCAACATCGTGCAGCTTGTAGCGACGCGCCACTTCCCACGACGACAGCGTCTGCCCGTTCCAGCGCGCCACGCCGCGATCGGCGGCGAGTGCCGCAATGGAGCGGCCGACGAGGCGTGGGGACTCGGAGGCAATGAAGTGCTGGTCGCGCTTGGCGCCGTCGCGCCAGTTCTCCTCGGTCACGCCAAAGTGCTCGAGCATCGCCTCGGATCGCAGGAAGCCGGGCGTGATGGCGATCGACGTGATGCGATCGGCACGCAACTCCTCGCTCATCACGAAGGCCAAACGCATGATGCCGACCTTGATCAGGTCGTACCACACGGCGCCGCGGAAGGCGAGCGTATCGCCATCGGTCACTTCGATGATGAGCGATCGACGGCGCCCGCGCAGGAGTGGAATGGCCAGCTGCGCGGTGAGAAGGTGTGAGAAGACGGCCTGCCGCATGAGTGCCCAGCCGGCCTCGAGGTCGGTCTCGGCCAGCGGCTTCCAGATCACGTCGCCCGCCGAGTCCCCGCCCCAGACATCGTTCACGAGGAGGTCGAGCCCGCCATGCGCGCGCTGCACCTGCGACATGAGCGCCGTCACCTGCACGCGGTCGGTGTGATCGGTTTGCACCGCGATCCCCACGCCGCCGGCCGCCGTCACCTGCTCGGCGGTCTCGTCGATCGTCTCGGGGCGCCCCAGGGAGGACGGGGCCCCGCGAACGCTGCGGCCGGAGCAGTAGACCGTGGCGCCCGCCTCGCCCAGGGCCACCGCGATGCCTCGGCCGGCCCCTCGCGTTGCGCCGGCGACGAGAGCCACACGTCCCGCCAAGGGGCGCCGCCGCTCGCTACGTCCTCTCGTTGCCACGCTATTTCCCCGCGAAGATTTGATGGATTTCCATGAAGCGGTAGACTCGCCCGCCTGCGTCGTGTGGCGCAAGCGCGCCGGGCTCGCGCGTCGCGCGCGTACTCCGCCTCTTCTCCACCTCCGTCCCTGGCCTCCGTCCCTAGGGTCCGTCCCTGGCCTCCGTCCCCGGGGTCCGTCCCTGGCCTCCGTCCCCGGGGTCCGTCCCTGGCCTCCGTCCCCGGGG
>CAZVDJ010000554.1:0-3696 GCA_964626245.1 uncultured Gemmatimonadaceae bacterium | reverse complement strand
TTGCCGGGGAGGGCGTTGAGGTACATCGGCAGCGTGGCCACGAGCGTCTTGCCTTCGCCCGTCGCCATCTCGGCGATGCGCCCCAGGTGCAACTGGATGCCGCCCATGAGCTGCACGTCGTAGTGCACCATGTCCCACGTGAGCTCCTGGCCGGTGACCAGCACCGTCGAACCGACCAGGCGGCGTGCCGCCTCGCGCACGGTGGCGAACGCCTCGGGGAGGAGCTCGTCCAGCACCTCGGCGATCTCGTCGCGCAGCTCCTTCTCCAGCCCGCCCCGTCCGTCGGCGCCGCCGAGTTCGAGGTCGATCTTCTCGCGCTCGGCCGCATCCTTGGTGGTGCGCTTGAGCTCCTTGAGCTCACCGACCCGCTGCTCCAGCGCCTGGGTGCGCTCGGCGAGCAGCTGCCGGAACTTCGCAGTCTGCGCGCGCAGCTCCTCCTCGGAGACGCCCTGCAACCGCTCGTAGTGCGCGTTGATCTCGTCGACGATCGGCTGGACGCGCTTGCGCTCGCGTTCGTGCCGCGTGCCGAAGACCTTGGACAGAATTCCCTTGAGCATCGCCGCCTCTATCGATAGAGCGCGCGCTCACGGATGTAGCGCGCTACCGCATCGGGTACAAAACCATGAAGGGGGCGCCCGGCCCGAGCACGCTCCCGGATTTCCGTGGATGACACGTCCACCCGCCGAGTCTCCAGCACCAGCGGCGCTGGGACGTCCGCGCCGGTGATCGCAGTAATGACGCCAGCGATCGCTGCCTTTTCGACAGGCGCCCCATCGACCGCGCGGTGCAGGACGGCCAACCGGGCCAGCTGGGCGATGCGACGCGGTTCCTTCCATCGCGCGAACGTCGCCAAGACGTCAGCCCCCACCAGCACGACCAGCTCGTCGCCCGGCCGCGACCTGGCGTATCCCTCCACCGTGTCGACCGAAAAAGATAACCCGGCCCGTTCGATTTCGACCGCATCCACGGAAAAGCGGTGGTCGTCGCCCACCGCAAGCCGAGTCATCGCGAGCCGGTCGGCCGCGGCGGCCGACTGCGTGCCGACCTTGAGCGGTTGCTGCGCCGCCGGGATCCAGACCAGCCGGTCCAGCGCCAACGCCTCGAAGGCGTCAGAGGCCGCCAGCAGGTGACCGTGGTGCGGTGGGTCGAAGGTCCCGCCGAAGAGGCCGATCCGCACGGCTCACAGGGAATCGCGACGGACGGTCGTATCGCGCGGGGTCCCCTGCGTCACCGCGGACGGCGGCGCCCCGCAGGTGCCGCGCACTTCCGGGTCGCTCGGGTACCTGGCGTACAGCGTCGCGCAGACCTCCTGCTTGTCCTCGCGGTAGCGGATCGCGTCGTACGCCTCGGCCAGCCGCAGGTACGCCTCACGCGACCGGGCCGTCTGCGGGTAGTTCTTGACCACGTCCTTGAAGTAGATGATGGACGAGTCGAAGGCCTTGCGGCGGAAGTAGTACATCCCGCTCTCGTAGTCCTTGGAGGCGAACCACTCCTGCAGCGTCTCCATCTCCTTCGTCGCCCGGGCCGACTTGTCGGTATCCGGGTAGAGCCCCATCAGCGACTGGTAGGCCGAGAGCGCCAGCTCGCCGTACTGGGCGTCGAGCGTCGGGCGCCGCCACATCTTCTGGTACTCGCGCGCCGCCTCGAACATGGCGTCGTCGGCGAGGGTGTCGGTGGCGAACGACTCGGCCAGGCGATTGTACGCCTGCGCCGAGAGGAGGTGCTCCTTGCGGCCGGCGTGCGACTTGGCCAGGTACCAGTGCGCCAGCGGGAGGAGGGTGTCGCGGGCGGGGAGGTCGAAGGTCAGCTTCTCGAAGGCCGACACCGCGTGGTCCCACTTCTTCCGCTCGTACTCGGACATCGCCGCCCGGAACAGGCTGTCGTTGTCGGGATAGCGGCTGAGCTTGAAGCCGCCGGAGCACGCCGAGAGCACGGCGGCTGCGACGAGGAGCGCCCACCGGGTGGTGCGAGACAATGGCATAGCGGGTTGAGTACCCGACGAATGACGTTCGGTTCGCCCGGCCGGAGTGGCCCTCGGGGGCGGAGCCGGAGAAGATAATCGGCCACCCCCCGCGGCGGGGGCGCCCGTTCTCAGCTGGCCAAAAGCCCCCGGAAGTAGTCGATGGTCCGGCGGACCCCCTCGCGCAATCCGACCTGCGGCTCCCACCCCAGCATGGCGCGGGCCCGGCTGATGTCGGGCTGGCGCACCTTGGGGTCGTCCTCGGGCAGGGGGCGGAAGGCGAGCGTGGACGACGACCCGGTGAGCTCCAGCACCACCTCCGCCAGCTGCCGCACCGAGAACTCGTCCGGGTTGCCGATGTTGGTGGGCTGCGCGTCGCCGTGCAGGAAGAGGCGGTAGATCCCCTCGATCTCGTCCTCCACGTAGCAGAACGAGCGCGTCTGGCTCCCGTCGCCGTACATGGTGAGCGGCTCGCCCTTGAGCGCCTGCACGATGAAGTTGGAGACGACGCGCCCGTCGTGCGGCCGCATGCGCGGGCCGTAGGTGTTGAAGATCCGGACGATGCGCGTGTCCACCCCGTGCGCGCGATGGTACGCCATCGTCATCGCCTCGGCGAAGCGCTTGGCCTCGTCGTACACGCCGCGCGGGCCGATGGGGTTCACGTTCCCCCAGTAGCTCTCCGGCTGCGGGTGCACCAGCGGGTCGCCGTACACCTCGGAGGTGGAGGCGAGGAAGAAGCGCGCCCCCTTGGCCTTGGCCAGCCCCAGCGCGTTGTGCGTGCCTAACGCACCCACCTTGAGCGTGGCGATGGGATGCTCGAGGTAGTCGATGGGGCTGGCCGGCGACGCGAAGTGCAGCACGCCATCCAGCGGCCCCGACACGTACGTGTACGTGGAGACGTTGTGCCGCAGGAACTCGAAGCGCTCGTGCCCCGTCAGGTGCGCGACGTTCTCCGGGTTCCCGGTGATGAAGTTGTCCAGCCCCACCACGTGGTGCCCGTCGCGCAGGAAGCGGTCGGCCAGGTGCGACCCCAGGAAGCCCGCGGCACCGGTGATCAGGACCCGCATCAGCGGCTCCGGCCGATGGAGTCGTAGGTGAAGCCGAGCGCTTCCATCTTGGCCGGGTCGTACAGGTTGCGCCCGTCGATCACCACGCCCCTGGTCAGCGCCGCCTTCATGCGCCCGAAGTCCGGGTGCCGGTACTCGTTCCAGTCGGTGACGACCACCAGCGCGTCGGCCCCCTGCAGCGCTTCGTAGTTGGTCTCCGCAAAGCGCACGCGGTCACCCAGCCGGCGGCGCGCCTCCGTCATGGCGGCGGGGTCATGGGCGGTGACGGTCGCACCGGCGGCGAGCAGGCGCTCCACCAGGACGAGCGAAGGGGCCTCGCGCATGTCGTCGGTGTTGGGCTTGAAGGCCAGGCCCCAGATCGCGACGTGCATGCCCGCGGGCGCACCGCCAAGGGCGCGGGTGAGCTTCTCGAAGAGCCGCTCCTTCTGCCGGTCGTTGGCCATCTCCACCGCTTCCAGCACGCCCAGGGCGGTCTGGAAGTCGCGCGCCGTGCGCACCAGCGCCTTCACGTCCTTGGGAAAGCACGACCCGCCGTAGCCGGGCCCGGGAAAGAGGAACGACGGCCCGATGCGCGAGTCGCTCCCGATCCCCTTGCGCACCAGGTCGACGTTGGCCCCCACCTGCTCGCACAGGTTGGCCACCTCGTTCATGAACGAGATGCGCGTGGCC
>CAZVDJ010000553.1:0-3700 GCA_964626245.1 uncultured Gemmatimonadaceae bacterium | reverse complement strand
GGCTGCTGCGCGCCGGGCTCGGCGTGCGCCACGTGGACGTGGGCGCCGTCCTCAACGTGCAGAGCGACCACCTGGGGCTGCGCGGCATCAACTCGCTCGACGAGCTGGCAGAGGTCAAGCGCATCATCGCCGAGGTGGCGCGCGACACGGCCGTGCTCAACGCCGACGACGCGCGCGTGCTGCGCATGGCGGCCTACACCGAGGCGAAGCACGTCTGCTACGTCACGCTCAACCCGCAGCACGAACTGGTGCGGGCGCACATCCGCGCCGGCGGGCGCGCGATCGCGCTGGAGGGCGGGATCAACGGGCAGATGATCACCATCTACGATCGCGGCGCCCACATTCCGCTCCTCTGGACGCACCTGGTCCCGGCCACGCTGGAGGGCAAGGCCACCTTCAACGTGCAGAACGCGATGTTCGCCGCCGCGATGGCCTTTTCCATGGGCGTACGGCTGGAGGACATCCGCAACGGGCTGCGCACCTTCCACACCACCTTCTTCCAGGCCCCCGGCCGGATGAACGTCTTCGACGAACATCCGTTCAAGGTGATCATGGACTACGGACACAATGCCGCGGCGGTGGATGCGGTGTGCCAACTGGTCCGCCGGCTGGACGTGAAGGGGCGGCGGCTGTGCGTGGTGGCCGGCCCGGGCGACCGGCGTGACGAGGACATCGTGGAGATCGCGCAGGCGGCGGCGCGCGGCGACTTCGACCACTACATCTGCCGACGTGACGACGACGTGCGCGGGCGCGCGGATGACGAGGTTCCGCGCCTGCTGCACCGGACACTGCTCGAGACGGGCATCGAGGCGTCGCGCGTGACCCTCATTCCCGACGAGCAGGAGGCGATCGACTCCGCGCTGCGCATGGGGCGGCCGGGCGACCTGGTCCTCCTCTTCGCCGATGCGCTGGCGCGCAGCTGGAAGCAGGTCGTGCACTTCCGCCCGCTGGGCGACGACGGCGTCCCGGTGGCGCGCTTCACCGGGGAGTGGGCACTGCCCGAGGCGCCGATCGCCGGCATTGCGGCTGACGGCCCGGCCGCGTGGGACGCCACCGGGCCCGGCGCGCGCGACGTGTCCGCCGCCCTGGGCGATGACGTCGTGATCGTGCACGACGAGCGCGGCGTGCACATTGCCCGCGAGAGTGACGACTAGCACGACGGGCGACGCCGCCGCGGGCGCGCGCGCCCCGCGCCTCCAGGACTCGCGCCGGCTGACGGGGCCCAACCTCTTCTCCCCGCGCGAGGGGGCGGTGCTCGAGCTGGCGCTGGACGACGATGAGCGCGCCCCGCTCCTGCTGGAGTGGCGCATGCTGGTGCGCGCCCTCGCGGAGCGCCTGGGATGGGCGGGGGCGGAGCTGCAGATTCGCGAGCACCCGGGCGGCGCGCAGTGCTTCCTGGCGGCCCCCATCGATGCGCTGCTCGCGGCCACCGAGGTGAACGAGCAGGCGTGGCACGCGTCAGAGGCGCTGGTGGATCACGGCGTCCACCCCGATGTCACCGACCTGGCGGCCCGGCTGCGCGTGCACCGGCAGCACGAGGCATCGCCACGCCTGGTGGCGCTGCAGCACGCGGCGCAACGCCACGCCCTCACCTTCACCTTCGACGACGAGTCGGTCTCGGTCGGTGCCGGCGCGGGGAGCATGACGTGGGACCGTTCCGCGCTGCCGGATGCGGAGGAGGTGCCGTGGCCCGCGCTGCACGACATCCCGGTGGCGCTCGTGACCGGCTCCAACGGCAAGACGACCACCACGCGTGCGCTCGTGGCGATGCTGCGCGAGGCGGGGCTGGTCACCGGCCATTCGTCCACCGATGGCGTCTGGGTCGACGGGCAGTGCGTGGCGACCGGCGACTACTCCGGCCCGGTCGGTGCCCGGCTGGTGCTGCGCGACCGCCGGGTGCAAGGCGCGGTGCTGGAGACGGCGCGCGGCGCCCTGCTGCGGCGCGGACTGGCGACCACGCGCGCCGGCGTGGCGATCGTCACGCGCGTGGCGGCCGACCACATGGGCGAGTACGGCGTGCACGACCTGGACACGCTGGGGCAGGTGAAGCTGCTGGTGGCGCGCGCCGTCGTCCCGGGTGGGCGCCTGGTGCTCAACGCCGACGACGAGACGCTGGTGCGCCTCGCCCACACCCTCCATCCCGCGCCTGCCATCACCTGGTGCTCGCTGCACGGGGAGCATCCGATGGTGGAGCGCCATGTTGCGGCTGGCGGCGAGGCGTGCCTGGTGCGCGGCGGCGACCTGGTGATGGTGTCGGCCGGGGGAACCACGTCGCTGGGCGAGGTGGCCCGCATGCCGCTCACGCTGGGAGGCGCCGCCAGCTACAATGTGGCCAACCTGCAGGCCGCCGCCGCGGGCGCGCTGGCGCTGGGCGTCGCCGTCCCCGCGGTGTGCGCGGCGCTGTCGCGCTTCGGCACCCACCCTGCCGACAACCCCGGGCGCCTGGCGCTCTACGCCCTGCGCGGCGCTCGCCTCGTGGTCGACTTCGTGCACAATCCCGACGGGTGGGCAGCGCTATGGGCCGCGCTCGCCCCGGCGCGATGGCGACGACGCCTGGTGGTGGTGGGACAGGCGGGTGACCGAGACGATGACGCGCTCGACGCCCTCGCCCGCGCCGTCTGGCGGGGGAGCCCGACTCGTGTCTTCCTGAAGGAGATGCCCAAGTACCACCGCGGGCGAGCACCCTACGAGGTGCGCGAACGGCTGGCGCACGCCTTCCTGGCCCTCGGGCTCGATCCGGACGCCCTGGTGCGCACCGACAGCGAGGAAGACGCCGTGCGGCAGGCGCTGGCCGAGGCGCGCGAGGGCGACCTGGTGATGCTCGCCGTGCACGACGACCTCGGCGCCGCGGAGCGCGCGTTGCAGCAGGCGGGGGCGGAGCCGGCAGGCGCCGGTGCCCCGTGAGCGTTCAGTGCGATGCGTCGCGCGCCGGCCCGCGTGAGGGCGGCATCGTGTCGCGGACGGGTGCGCGCGTCGTGTCGCTCGCCGGTTTCCTGGCCGGCGTCGCTCCCCCCGCACGTTTGCCTCCCTCGGCGTCGGCCGCCGCCTTGCGCGCCGCGGCGCGCGCCGCCTCCACGCGACGTCGCTCCGTGTCGTAGAGCCACCACTCCAGGTGGCTGCCAACGATCGGAAGCGGCAGTGCGCCCAGCGAGAGCACCTCGGCGTGCCAGCGCTCCGGGCTGAAATCGTCACCCTGCTCGCGCTGCATCCATCCCCGCATGGCGGCCACTTCGCGCAACCCCAGCGCGCCCGCGCCGGCCCGCCCGGGCTCGTTGACCACGCGCTCCACCACCAGCGAGTCGATGAGGGGCGCAGGCGACAGGACGTACCGCCCCAACACCGCCCGTGCCTGCGCCGTGGACCAGCCGAGGTAGTGGATGCCGGTGTCGATGACCAGGAGTGCTGCGGCCTCGCCTTCCTCGAGCAGGCGGCCGTAGGCATCCAGCGGATCCTCGTACATCCCCAGCTCGCCGGCCAGTGACGCGGCGTACTGCCCCCATCCCTCGGAGAATCCGGGCGACGACGAGAATCGGCGCAGCGGCGGGACGTCCGGATTGCCGAGCGTGAGCGCCGCCTCGAGGTGACGCCCGGGGATCAGGGAGCGGTACGCGCGCGAGGCGAGCGTGGCGCGCCACGCCGGCGTGCGCCACCGCTCCGTCAGAAGCAATGTCCCGATGGAGTCGATGACGGAAACGGGGAG
>CAZVDJ010000552.1:0-3701 GCA_964626245.1 uncultured Gemmatimonadaceae bacterium | reverse complement strand
GTACTACGCCTCATGATCACCGTGCTCCGTCGCGCACTGGCGGCGGGCGCCCTCGCGGCGGCAGGACTGGCGGCGGCCGCGTGCGGCCCCACCGGTCCGCAGCCGCAGGTGCGCCTCTACACCGACGATTTCTCGGTCGCCATCTCGTTCGATCCGGCCCCGCCGTGCGCGCTGGAGCAAGTCGAGTTCAAGGTCGTGGTGCGCGATGCCAAGACGGGCGAGCCCATCGAGGGGGGCGAGGGACGCATCTTCGCCACCAACGAGGACCGCAAGAGCGTGGACAACGGGCTCACCCCGGGCGAGGAACTCGGGACGTACTACACGAAGCTGATGTTCGTGAACGCCGGCACCTGGGCCATCGGCTTCCAGTTCCGGCGCGATTCCACCCAGCGACTGCAGCGGGCCAACGACTGGATGCAGGAGATCATGGCCGAGGCCCCGCCGGGACAGTCCTGCAACCGCTAATCCGATGCGCCACTTCTTCCGCACGCACCTCACGCCGGCCGAGGTGATGACCTCGGCCGATGCCTTCTTTTCGCAGTTGGGGCTCAGGACCGTCGCGTCCACGCCGCGCAGCCGCACGCTGCAGGGCGTGGTGGGGACGCCCGAGGTCCCGGCGCGCGCGCTGCTCACGGTGCGCCCCGAGGGCGGTCACTACACCTTCGTCGAGGTGCACACCGACCAGATGGGCGAGAGCCGCCTGGACCGGAACGTCAAGAAGTTCTTCGTGCAGCTCAAGCGACAGGACGACCCGCGCTACCAGCTCGAGGCGGCGTACTGAATGGGGAGACGGGAGACGGGAGACGGGGGACGGGGGAGAGGGGCGACGACAGGGAAGGGAACGCCGGCGTTTCGAACGGTGGAGCCGTCGCCACCTCCCACGGGACCTCGCCCGTCCGACCGGCTGTCGCGGGAGCAGAAGCTCGAGCTGTACTACTGGATGCGGCTCACGCGCACGCTCGAGGAGCGGCTCGTGGCGCTCTACCGCCAGACCAAGGTCGTGGGGGGGCTCTTCCGGTCGTTAGGGCAGGAGGCCGACGCGGTGGGGTCGTGCTTCGCGCTCGAGCCGCGCGACATCATGTCACCGCTCATCCGCAACATGGGGGCGATGCTGGTGAAGGGGGCCACCCCGGTGGAGATCCTGCGCCAGTACATGGCCAAGGGTGATTCGCCCACCCGCGGGCGCGAGCTCAACATCCACTTCGGCGACCTGGCGCGCGGCTTCATCGGGCAGATCTCGCCGCTGGGCGACATGGTCCCGGTGATGGCCGGCGTCACGCTCTCCTTCAAGATGCGCGGCGAGGATCGGGTCGGGCTCGTCTACGTCGGCGATGGCGCCACGTCGACGGGCGCCTTTCACGAGGGGATCAACCTGGCGGCGGTGCAGCGTTGCCCGCTGGTGGTCGTCGTCGAGAGCAACCAGTACGCGTACTCCACCCCCACCGAGAAGCAGACCGCCGCCAGGCAGATGGTGGACAAGGCAATCGGCTACGGGATTCCGGGTGAGCAGGCCGACGGCAACGACGTCCTGGCGGTCTACGACGTGACCCGCCGCGCGGTCGACCGCGCGCGGGGGGGCGGCGGCGTGACGCTCGTGGAGCTGATCACCTATCGTCGCAAGGGACACGCGGAGCACGACAACCAGTCGTACGTCCCGGCCGGCGAGGTGGACTGGTGGGCGACGCATAACGATCCCATAGACCGCTACCTGCGCGTGATGCGCGACTCCATCGGGATCACCGCGGAGGAAATCGACGCCACCGACGCGCGTGTCCGTGCCGAGGTGGACGCCGCGACGGAGGTCGCGGAGGCGTCGCCCTTCCCGGAACCGCTCGACGGGCTCACCGGCATCTACGCCGACCCGCCTAACGAACAGCCGCTCTGGTTCCGCGAGGGGGCGGGCCCGGCGGTGGCGCGCAACGAGCGCGCGGAGGGGTGGGGGACATGGAACGCCCCGCCGTCCGCCGGGGGGGCCAGGTGACGGCCCCCGCGATCGTGCCGGCGGCGACCGGAGAGGTCACCTACCTGGAGGCGATCCGCCAGGCGCTCTTCGACGAGATGGCGCGCGACGAGAACGTCTTCTGCATCGGCGAGGACATCGGCGCCTTCGGCGGCGCCTTCAAGGTCACCGACGGGCTGCTCGATCGCTTTGGAGAGGCGCGCGTGATCGACTCGCCCATCTCCGAGATCGGCATCGTCGGTGCAGCTGCCGGGGCGGCGCACATGGGGCTGCGGCCGGTGGTCGAGATGCAGTTCATCGACTTCATCGCCAACGCGTACGACATCCTCACCAACTACGTGGCCACGGCGCGCTACCGCGCCTTTCTCCCGTGCCCCATGGTGGTGCGCGGCCCCAGCGGCGGCTACGTGCGAGGCGGGCCGTTCCACTCCCAGAACCCCGAGGCCGGCTTCATCCACACGCCGGGGCTCAAGGTCGTCTATCCGGCCACGGCGGAGGATGCCTACGGGCTCATGAAGTCCGCCATCCGCGATGACGACTGCGTCCTCTTCTTCGAGCACAAGTACCTCTACCGCCGCGTGAAGGGAACGCTCCCGCCCGGCGACGGCGCCGTTCCCATCGGCAAGGCACGTGTGGCACACGAGGGGAGCGACCTCTCCGTGATCACCTACGCCGCCACGGTGCACAAGGCGGTGGAGGCGGCGGAGCAGCTGGCGGCCGAGGACGGACTGTCGGTCGAGGTCATCGACCTGCGCACGCTGGCACCGCTGGATGACGAGGCCATCGTGGCGACGGTGCGCAAGACCAGTCGCGTGGTCGTCGTGCACGAGGACACGCGCACCGGCGGCATGGCCGGCGAGATCACGGCCCGCATCAACGAGAGCTGCTTTGCCTGGTTGGACGCGCCGGTGATGCGCGTGACGGCGCACGACGTGCCGCTGCCGTACGCGCCGGCACTCGAGGACTACGTGCTGCCGCAGGTCTCGGACATCGTGCGGGCCGCACGCTGGGTCGCGAGGTATTGAGATGAGAGACGGGAGACGAGAGACGGGAGACGGGAGCGACGGCGTGGGCGATGCGGGGTGGTCGGCGCGCAAGGCGCCGGCAACGCCGACGCCGCAGGAGAACGAGGAGGCGATCGCCTTCGGGCGCAAGTTCGGGCTGGGGTGCTTCACCTTCGTGATCGGCGCCTTCAGCGGCGGGATGGTGGCGGTGCTGATCGGGCGCATCGTGGCGGCGCTGAGCAAGGCGCCATCGTGCGAGGGGCTCCCCATCTGCAACTGGTACGTCTACGCCGGGGTGGGCGCCCTGGTCGGCGCGCTGTCGCTCCCGGTGCTGGTGCTGCGACGCATTAGCAGCAGGAAGTAGCGCGCCGACTGGCGGTGAACGGCGCGCGACATGCTATTAGCTTCGACGCGGGGTAGGTGCTGATGCGGCCGGCGCGCGCCGGGAAGGTGGTCGGGCAGTGCTGGTGAACTGTCGGCGCTCGCGCGTCGCGAACCGGTCGGCGCTCGCGCGCCGCGAACCGAATGAACGAGGGAGAATTCCATTGGCCCGGGTCGACGTAGTGATGCCCCAGATGGGGGAATCGATCGCCGAGGGGACGATGTCGCGCTGGCTGAAGAAGGTGGGCGACAGCGTCAAGCGCGATGAGCCACTCTTCGAGATTTCGACGGACAAGGTCGACGCCGAGATCCCGTCGCCGTCCGCCGGGGTCCTGGTGGAGGTGCTCGTGTTCGAC
>CAZVDJ010000551.1:0-3708 GCA_964626245.1 uncultured Gemmatimonadaceae bacterium | reverse complement strand
GTGGCGACCTGTCGTCGCTGCGCTGCCGACTGGTCGTTCGGCGCACCGGAGTGTCCGCGCTGCTCGGCGGGTTGATCGTGCTGCGGCACCGCCGGTGCGTGGTGCGCTGTCGGCTTGCTGAGCCGCGCTGCGAATGGTCAGCGATGCATAGCCAGCGTTCGGATCTGCGAAGCGATCGATGCGAACCGCGGCGTCGAGAGTTCAGCCTGCGGCGCTCGCGATCAGGAGCGGAGGGTCACCGGTCTCTCCTGCAACGCGATGGGCACGCGCTGCACGGCGATCGGTGCGTGCTGCACGGCTATCGGCGCGCACCGCGTCGCGAGCGGTGAGAACTGCAGCGTCGTAGGCCGGCGCTGCAGTGCGACCTGGCGTCGCCGCGATGAGATGTGGCATGGCTGCGATGCGATCTGACCGCACTGCACGGCGGTCTGCGCGCACCGCGCAGCGATCGATACCTACCGCGCCGTCAACGGTCGGCACTGCACGACCGACGGTTCGTTCTGCAATGCGACCGGTCGCGATCGCAGCCCAACAGGCAGGCACTGCGGCGCCGAGGATTCGGACTGCATCGTTCTCGGCGAGGGCCGCGGTGCGACTGGGCCGTGCAGCAGTGCAGACGGTACGAACTTCACTGCGACCGGTGCGTGCTGCGCTGCCATCGACCAGCACTGCCGCGCGACGCGTCGCGGCTGCAATGCGACCGATCGTCGCCTCGAGCGGGGAGGCGGAGGCTTTCTGGCCGGCCGCGGGGGCCTAACGCGGCGCGGCGAGTCCTGGCAGGTCGGCTCGCGCGTCCCCTCACCCACTCCCCCGTTCTAGGGGCGTGTCAAGTGGGTCGGAGCCTCAGCCGGGCGAAAAAGCCGCCATTTGGTAGAAAAATGCATGGATCGCAGCGACACATAAGAACATTGAATGCTACGTTTCGCCCGCTCGTGACGGTGCTTATGTGGGTCGCGAACGACGTGGACGTTGCGTCCCGATGCGCAGCACCACCCCAGGGGGCCGCGTCACGCTGCACCAGGCTCAGGTCCCCGTACCCGAGGTCTCACCGGTCACACTCGTCGGTCTGGACGCCCTTCCTATGATTGGGGGCCGGTGGACCGGAGAGAGGAGAAGCCCACGTGGAGCGGGAGCGAGGAGCGCTGTCGCTGGTGCGACAGGGAGCGGAGGCGGTGGAGCCGGTGGACATCACCCGGCTCTACGACCGCATGCACGGCGGATTGCTGCGCTACGCGATGCGGATGGTGGACCGATCCGACGCAGAGGACGCCGTGCACGATGCGGTGCTCAAGTTCATGGAGCAGCGGCAGGACGAGCCGAGCCCCGTGGGCGAGGAGGAAGCAAGGCCGCGCCTGGTGGCCATGCTGCACGACGTGCTGCGTGACCGACGACGTACGGAATCGCGCCGCCGGAAGCTGATGCAACTCATCTCCGGCTCCACGGCGGCCATGCGGCGCTGGTCCAATCCACGCCGCCCAGCAGAAGACCACGAGATCCGCGCCCGAATCCAGGAGGCCCTGCAACGCGTCCCCGAGCGCTATCGCACGGTGTGGCTGCTGGTGCGGGAAGACGGCCTCTCGCCCGAGGAGGCGGCGGACCTGCTGGGCATCACCGCTGGGGGCGCGCGGGCGGCGCTGTGCAAGACCAACGCCGAACTGCGCCAGCGCCTGGGGCGCCACGGGATGACGCCCGCGGCGTTGCGGGGGAGGGACGACGCATGAGGCCCGACGAATACCTCGTGCCGGGGGGAGAGGTGACGCCGCTCTCGCGCCATGAAATCGAGCAGGCGCTGGGCGACGATCCGGAGGTGACGCTCATTTCGGACTACCTGGCGGGGGCACTGCCGCCCGGGGACGCCGAGGCGGTGGAGCGCCGACTGCGCGACGACCAGGGATTCGCGGAGCGCGTGGGGCCGATCGCGGACGCGTGGCAGCGCTGGCCGGGGGCGGCGGACTTTGCGCTCTCCCCGGATGAACTGGCGGCGAGTCGCGAGCGCCTGCTGGCGCGGATGGACCGCGAGGCGAAGGCGCCGAGCGCGCCTTCCGGCCGTTCGCTTCGCGGGCGGCCAACGATGGACAGCGATGCCAGGCGACGGCTGCGACGGTGGCAGCTGGCGGCGGGGCTTGCCCTGGCGGTGGGGCTTCCATCCGCGGCGTGGGTGGGGGCGACGCTGCAGCGGCGCGCCATGCCGCCGCGCACGCACTCCATGCAGGCGATGGGGCGCGACCGCATGCCGGTGCCGCTGGGCAACGGGTCGCTGGCGCTGGTGGAGTCGGGGTCGCGCGTGACCTGGAGCGATGCCCCCGATACCGGACAGGTGCGCGAACTGCTGCTGGATGGCGAGGCGCAGTTCCAGCTGCGTCATATCCAGGCCGGTCACTACATCATCGTGACGCCGGCGGCGCGGGTGATCGTGACCGGGACCGATTTCCGAGTGAGCGCGATGGACCCCGCCGTGACCACCGTCGTGGTCTACGAAGGGACGGTGGTGCTGGAGAGCCGCGGCGTGCGCTCGGCGCCGCTGCTCTCGTTGGGGGCCGGGGAGCGCGGCATGGCGATCTGGGGGCAGCCGGCGCGGAGGATTCGGTGATCCCGAGCACGCCATTGCTGCTGGCGGCGAGCGCCCTGGCCATGGCGCGCGCCGGCGCGCGCCTGGTGCGCCGGCACCCCGAGATCCCCTGCTCGCTGGAGTTCGTGCAGTCGCTCGGGCGCGTGACGCACTTCGACCTGCGCCTCGGCCGCTCGAGCTTCCCCATCGAGGGCGTCGCCTCGTTCCAGGCGTTGGCGGCGCTCGCGGTTGCGCGCGGCTGGCGGCGCGACGGCGTGGAGGCGGGTGACCTGCTGCTCACCTGCGCCGGCGGAGCGATGGGGGACGACACCGCCGTGCACGAGCTGTCGATCGTGCTGGAGGTCGCCGAGTATGGCCGTGCGCCGGGGCGAGTGGTGAGGCGGTGCACGCTGGCCACGGCGCGCGGGGCTTCCCCCGCGCCGCGAGAGGCGATGCGCGTGGTGGAGCGTGTGCAGTGGTGCGACACCGGCGGAGGCGACCTGGCCATTCGCTGGTCTGCCATGCCTGACGAGTGGGAGAGCGCGGCGTAGGACGAGTGCATGTGTCGTGGCGGGTGGACATTCGACCGGGAGGAGATCCGAGATGCACGACCTGTGGAATGCGTGGCGGCGGTCGCTGGTGGCGGTGCTGGTCCTGCTGATGGCGGTCGTTGGTGCCGCGCTCTACGTACGCCGCGAGCAGCGAAGGCTCGTGGTGCAGCCCAACCTGGTCATGCTGGCGCCGCGCGACGCCGAGTCGCCGTTCTTCCGCGACAGCAGCTACCTGGTGCGTCTCGGCGCGCATGAGGGGGCGCGCTATCCCATGCACCTGAGGGTCTGGCACGCGGGCTTTGGTGTGCTGCTGAGCGAGCGGGCGATCCAGGAGGCCATCGAGCGCGTGGTGGCCGCCCGCCGCGACGCGCGCATCCAGCGCGTGGCCGGCGGCGCGTTGATGCCGGGCAATGCGCCCGGCGTCGAGATCGCGCTGTCGTTCTGGATGGCGGGGGGGTTCTCGTCGCGCGTCACCTTGCGGTGCATGTGGTTCGATGGGTACCGGGCCGACCCGTGGCTCGTGGAGCTGCCAAAGAGCGAGAACTACGGCGGCGTGACTGCCGGGCGCGACCTTGATCGCGTACTCACGGGCATTGTGCAGGGGGCGAC
>CAZVDJ010000550.1:0-3709 GCA_964626245.1 uncultured Gemmatimonadaceae bacterium | reverse complement strand
GCGTGTCGCGCCGCAGCCGCCAGATCCCACGCCCTCCGGCGACACGCCGCAGCAACCGCCGCCGCTTCCGCGCGCCGCGCGCGGCTCGTCCTCCGTTCGGCCGCCGCGATCGGACTGGCACACGCCAGTCTCGGGGAGGACGAGCTGCACCTGGCGGGCTCCTTCGGCGTCACCCGTGAGCGCACAGGCAACGGAACGGACCTGCTCGTAGCCCGTGAGGAGGAGGAAGGTCGGTGCCCGGCCGTAACTCTTCATCCCCACCACGTAGTAGTCGCGCTCGGGATGCGACAGTTCCTCCGCTCCGTGCGGGTACACCGTGCCGCACGAGTGGACGTTCGGATCGATGAGCGGGGCGAGGGCGGTTGGCGCCTCGAGCCACGGATCGAGCCCGAGGCGCAGCTCGCGCGTGAGCGACAGGTCGGGGCGAAACCCGGTTGCGACGATGATCCGATCCACCGGTCCGATGCGCTCTCCGTCGCCGTCCTCGGCCACGACGCCGCCTTCCGCCTCCTGCAGTCGCACGATCCGCAGTCCGCTCGTCAGCTGCACCACCCCCGCTTCCACGAGCCGGGCGAGTCGCCCTCCCATCGCGCCGCGCGCCACGAGCGCGTCGCGCGCGCCGCCGCCGTACAGCGTGCCAACATCGCGCCGCCGAATGGCCCAGTGGATCACGGTGGTGGGCTCGGCCTCACGGAGCTTTGCCAGGTCGAGCAGCGCATTGAACGCCGAGTGACCGCTACCAACCACGAGCACGCGCTGCCCCGCATACCGGCTGCGCTCGCGGCCCAGCACGTCGGGCATGCCGTACGCGATCCGGTGGGCGAGCGCGGTCTCCCCCTCTGCGGGAAGTCCGCCCGACCCGAGCGGATTGGGCGAGCGCCAGGTCCCGGAGGCATCGATGATGGCGCGGGCCAGGATACGCTGCGTCTGACCGTGCGCGGTGCGCACCACGAGCTCGAAGGGCACCGTGTCGCGCGCAGCACTCCGCACCTTGTCGTAGCCGCGACGGGTGACGGAGAGCACCCGATGCCCCAGGCGAAGGGTCGGGGCGACCGCAGGCAGTGCCGCAAGCGGTTCGATCCATTGGGAGAGGAGCTCGGCGCCGCTGGGCAGTGCCTCACCGTCCGGCATGTTCCAGCCAGTCGCCTCGAGCCAGCCGCGTGCCGTGGGCTCGACGACGTACTTCCACGGAGAGAAGAGTCCGACGTGTCCCCATTCGCGAATGCTCGCTCCCACCGAGTCGCCCGCCTCGAGCACGATCGGCGTTTCGCCGCGCGCCAGCAGCTGCACGGCGGCGACCAGTCCCACGGGACCAGCGCCAATGATCACCACCGGTAACCGGACCGGCGGCGGCTCGGCTGTCGACTTGGCCGACTGGCAGCCGCACGTGGCGGCGGGTGCGGAGCAGCAGGCGCCGGTGTCCGGGTTTGGCGTCGGATTGCCGCAGCACGCCGCGGGGCCGTCGGAATCGCGCTCGGTCGCGCGCTCGGTCGTGCCGGACGCTCCCGTGGGCGAGGCCAACGGGGTGGACGAGCTGCAGCACTGAGCTGGGGCAGCGGCCTCTGCTGAAGGACTGCTGGGGGAGGGAGCGTGGTTGGGCGTCATGGGAGGAGTGCGGTGAGGGGATATTTCAGGATATACATCGATGGACGTCGATATTACCGGGCAAGAAAAGAGCGGTCGTGCTCGGAACGGTGGGAGGCGCGATTCAGGCGAGAGATGCCAGGCGCCGGTCGATGCGGGCGCGAAGTCCGTCGATGGCGGCGGCGTTGGCGCGGTAGTAGGCGAACGTGCCGCGCCGCTCGACCGTGACCAACCCGGCCCGGCGAAGGCGACGCAGGTGGTGCGAGACCGTTGGCTGCTTGACGGGCAGCGCGCCTTCGAGATCGCAGACGCACACAGGTTCGCTTTCTCCACCGAGGAGGGCGAGGAGCTGCAGCCTGACCGGGTGCGAGAGGAGCTCGAGCTCGGCGGCCGCGAGGTCAGCGTCGCCCGTGGGCATGGGGCGAAGTCGGCGCCCTGTGCCGCACCTGACCCCCTCCTGCGCGTCGGCGTCGCCACACCCGGTCACGCCCGATGGATGGAGCGAGAATGTCGCGTCTTGCGGCGTGGAAGCTGTAGCGAGGGGGAGGCTGAGCACGAGTGGACCTCGAAAGCGGTTGGAGCGACGTGGAGCGGTATTTATATCGAAGCTCGTCGATATGCAAGCCACCCTCCGACGTCCGTGTGGGAGCCGCCGCATCTGGTGGCGCATCTGGACGTCCGCACCGGCGCGCCACAAATCTCGGGCACCCTGCCGAGTGAGCGCGCCACGCTCGCCGGCCATCGATGCTGACGACCTCCACCGAACCCCGTCATGGCCAAGATCTTCTCCGTCGCCTCGTGGAACGTCGAGCACTTCAAGGACGATCCGTCACGCGTGACCCGCGTGATCGACTTCCTCGACAAGCAGAAGCCCGATGTCTTCGGGCTGTATGAGGTGGAGGGCGCGACGGTGTTCGACGCGCTGGTGCAGGCGATGCCGGGCTACACCTTCCAGATCACCGAGGGGCCGCAGACGCAGGAGATCCTGGTGGGGGTGCGCAAGACGCTCACGGCCTTCATCACGCAGAAGGTGGAGTTTCGTTCGGGCACGACGCACATGCGCCCCGGGCAGCTGGTGACGGTAGTGAAGGGTGGCGTCAACTTCGCGCTGCTGTTCTTGCACCTGGCGAGCGGCAACGACCCGCGCGGGATGGGGCTGCGCGACGACATGCTCGAGCGGGCCTTCGAGTTCCGGAAGGTGCTGGACAAGGCCGAGGGCGGGGCGGGAAAGGCCCGCTACGTCTTCCTGGGCGACCTGAACACGATGGGGATGACGTATCCCTTCAATCGCAGCATCGATGCCGTCACCGAGCTCCAGAAGTGGGACAAGTACGCCGCCCGTGCCACCATCGGGATGCGGCGACTTGCCAAGAGTCACGACGCGAGCTGGACGAATGGCAGTGGGTCGAGCCTTCCCCCCTCGAACCTGGACCACGTCTATGCGTCGTCCAACCTCTCCTTCAAGCGGTTCAAGCGCCCGTCCGACGGCAGCGACGCCCACGTGGCCGTGCGCGGGTGGGTGAACGAGACGACGCCCGCCAAGCAGGACGACTGGATTGCCAGATTCTCAGATCACTCGCTCCTCTTCTTCGAGCTCGTGACCTAAGGGCCCTCGGGGGGCAGGGAGGGCCGACTTCGTGACCTGCCGGGGGGATGGGCACTCTTCCACATGGCGTGCAGTAAGGCCACATTAGAGACACTACCCATCCGCTCCTCCCCGCGAGCCGCGAATGAATTTCGTGCGCTGCGAGCAATGCGGCGCCAAGGCGCTCATCGCCGCGTCCCAATGTCCCAAGTGCACCCACCCGCTGTCGCTGCGAGACTTCCGCGGCGACGTGGTGCCGCTCGCGCACTGCCACAAGTGCGATACGTATTACCGGCGCAGCCTGGGCGGGTGTCGCTGGTGCGGCACCAAGGCCACCGGAGTGGCGCTCCCGCGCCGTGTGATCGTGGCCGGCGCGGTGGTGGTACTGGCGGTTGCGGTGGTGGGCAGCTGGCAGTGGCGCGCCGCCAAGGGGCGCGCCGCCAAGGGGCGCTCGGCGGCGGCCACGCTGGCCGACTCGATGGGCGCTACGGAGCTGGCATCGACGGCGGCGGGCGAGGTTGCGGTCCCCACGCCTGCGCT
>CAZVDJ010000549.1:0-3723 GCA_964626245.1 uncultured Gemmatimonadaceae bacterium | reverse complement strand
ACCGAATCCGGTGAGGTTCTTGGCGGTGACGAACGGGAAGTACATGCACGTCTCCAGCACGTAGCCCTCGTGCTCGGCCCGATCGACGTAGTAGCTCTTGGGGTGTCCGACGTCGTTCGTGAGGGGCTGCTCGTGCTCGGCGACCAGGATGTGCGCCGGGTGGCAGGTGAAGCGCTCCCCCAGGCGAGGCAGCTGGCGGGTGACGGCCGAGCGCAGCAGCAGCGCGCTCGTCCCCAGCGACCCGCCACAGGACACCACCTGCCGCGCCGTGACGCGATAGTCGCCCGGCGCCCACGTCGAGGGACGTCCCTTCTCCCCGGGACGCGCCTCGTGCACGCGGACCACCACGGCGCGCTCTTCCAGCCGCAACGCCTCCGCGCGCGTGACCACCTCCACGCCGGCGCGCTCGGCGCTGGGAAGCTGCACGCGGTGCGTTCCCATCTTGGCGGCGTTGGGGCACCCGAGGTTGCATAACGACGACCCCTTGCACCCCTGCAGGTTGAGCGGGAACTGCTCCGCCTTGATCCCAAGGCGTGCGCAACCGGTGACGAAGAGCTTGTTGTTCTCGTTCAGCAGCACGCGCGGCAGGAAATGCACGTGGTTCTCGGCCATGTACCGCTGCGAGCGACGCTCCACGTCGGGATAGTCGAGCCCCGGCACGCACCACCCGCGGATCACGCGGTCAGGGGCAATGAGCGAGGTCCCCGTGTAGACCACGGTGGAGCCGCCATAGGCGCGCCCCATCGCGAGCGTCATCGTCCCGTCGGCCGTGAGGAAGCCGCCGCCGTCCTCGTACAGCGCCGCCGACATCGCCATCTCGTCGCCGGTGAACTCGTCGTCGTCGAGCTGCGCCCCCTGCTCCACGACCAGGACGCGGACGCCCTGCGCCACCATGGGCGCCAGTGCCTGCGCCACCGTGCCGCCACCTGCCCCCGAGCCGATGATGACAATGTCGTAGTCGCGCGTCGCGGGCTCGCTCATGCGGGCTCCGCCGGCGGGCGACGAGCCGACCACCCGGCCGCGGTGGCCCGATAGCCCAGCGCTGCTTGCACCTGGGGGCGCGTGTAGTAGCCCATGAAGATCAGGGTGCGCACCCCCCACACGCCCCGGCGGAAGAGGAGGGTGCGCGATCGCTCGAGCCGCTCCAGTTCCTCTCGCCGGCGGTCGGGAGCCATGCGCGAGAAGCGCCCGCGCAGGCGGGTGAGCGGGAGGTATTCGACGAGGCGGAGAAAGGTGACGACCTGCCCGCGCGTCGCCTCGGGGCGCGCCATCAGGGCGCGCTCCACGACTGTAATCAGGTCCCGCCATTCCTCCGGACCAAGCGACGCCGTCTCCGGCACCACCGTCTCCGCCACCGCCCGGAACGTCGCCTGCACCGGAGCCAGGAGCGTCTCGCTCATCATCCATTCCCCTGCTGAGGGTGGCACATCTCCTCGGCCCGGCGCCCGGCAAGCGGGCGACAAACTACGGGCGCCCATGAGCAGGGGCAACAAACGGAAACGGGCGCAACCGGATGGAGCGCGACGATCGCTAGAACCGCGGCGGCGAACCGGACGTTTCCCCGAGCGGGGGCGATCAGTCTTTCTCCTACACCCTCCGTCGCCCCATGCCGCTCACTCCTCCCGCGTCACCTGCCATAGCCACCGACCGCCGCTCGGCCGTGCCCCCTGCGGCGGCCCCGCCCGTGGCGCGCATTGCCCTGTCGGAGGTCGTGGCGTCGCTGTCGCGCGCCCTGGACCTCACGGAAGGGCAGCCGCTGGGGCACTCGGTGCGCGCCTGCCTCATCGGGATGCGCCTGGGTGAGGAACTGGGACTGGGCGACGAGCAGCTGGCGGCCCTCTACTACGCGCTCCTGCTCAAGGACGCCGGTTGCAGCTCCAACGCGTCTCGCATGGCGGCGCTCTTCGGTTCCGACGACCAGGTGGTGAAGCCGCAGCTGAAGGTGGTGGACTGGGACCAGAAGATGCGCCTGGCGCTGGAGACGTGGCGCCATACTGGCCTCAAGGCGTCCCTGTTCTCCCGCATGGGCTACTTCCTGGGCATCGCCCGCCAGGAAAACATGACGAAGGAGATCATCGCTGCGCGATGCGAACGCGGCGCCGACATCGCCCGGCGGCTGGGCTTTCCCGGCGACACCGTGCGCGCGATCCACTCCCTGGACGAGCACTGGAACGGCAACGGCTACCCGGAAGGGACGCGAGGCGAGGAGATCCCCCTCTTCGCCCGCATCCTCAACATCGCGCAGACCGCCGAGGTCTTCCTGGCCAAGGGCGGGAGCGCCGCGGCGCTGCACGTCCTCGAGGAGCGGCGGGGGCGCTGGTTCGATCCGCGCCTGGTGGATCGCGTCCTGCGCTGGCGCAGCGACCGGGCGTGGTGGGACTCGGTGTCGGCGCCCGAGATCCTGGATCGCGTCACCGCGCTCGAACCGGCCGCACAGGTCCGTGTGGTGAACGACGCCGGACTTGACCGGGTGGCCGAGGCGTTCGCGGAGATCATCGACGCCAAGTCACCCTTCACCTATGCGCACTCCACGAACGTGGCGCGCTACGCCTGCACCATTGGCGAGCGGCTGGGCTTCGATGCGATCAGCATGCAGCGCACCCGGCGTGCCGGGCTCCTGCACGACATCGGCAAGGTGGGGGTGAGCAATCGCATCCTGGACAAGAACGGCCCGCTGGCCGACGACGAGCGGGCCGCGATCCAGTCGCATCCGGCATACACGTGGGAGATCCTGGGACGGGTGAGCGCCTTTGCGTCGTTTGCCAGACAGGCCGCCACGCACCACGAGAAGCTCGATGGCACCGGCTATCCGTGGCGGCTGGGGAGCGACGAACTCGATGCGCCGTCTCGCGCGCTCGTCGTGGCCGACATCTACGAGGCCCTTACGGCCGACCGGCCGTACCGCGCCGGGATGTCGCCCGAGCGTGCGCTCTCCATCCTGGACAAGGAGCGCGGCACCAAGCTCGACGCCGACGCCGTCGACGCGCTGGCTGCATCGGTTGCACCTGCAGCCGGAAGCGACACGAATCCGGCCCCCGAGTCGCTGTAGCCTCGTCGGGAGTGTCGTCGGGAGTCTCGTCGGGAGTCTCGTCGGGAGTGCCCTCGGGCGGCTCGTCGCGGAAAGTCGGCTGGATCGCGCACCCAACCTTGCACCACCCGCGCGCTCCCCCCACGTTCCCGCCCCCTCGACCTCTCGTCTTCTCGTCTTCTCGTCTTCTGCCCTTGTCAGACCTTCGCCTGCGCGCACTCGCCGCCCGGCGCACCCGCGTCTCGGCCGCCCTCACCGCGGCCATGATCCTCCTCTACTTCGGCTTCATCCTCCTCATCGCCTTCAACAAGCCGCTCATGGGGCGGCTGGTGGCGCCGGGGTTGAGCCTGGGGATCCTGCTGGGCGCGCTCGTCATCGTCGTCTCGTGGCTGCTCACCTGGGTCTACATCCGGTGGGCCAACCGGCACTATGACACGGAGCTGGCGGAGATCCTCGCGGACGGTCGCCGATGATGCAGGGCGCCACGCAAGCCGGTGCGCAGGCCGGTGCGCAGGCCGCTGCGCCATTTGCCATGCAGGTCGCCTCGCAGGCCACGCCGCCGGCGGCGACCCCCCCCGCCACGGCGATCGGTGAGCCGAACCTGGTGGCGATGGCCTTCTTCTTCGTCTTCATCGCCATCACCCTCGGCATCACCTACTGGGCGGCCCGCCGCACCAGAACCACCGAGGACTTCT
>CAZVDJ010000548.1:0-3726 GCA_964626245.1 uncultured Gemmatimonadaceae bacterium | reverse complement strand
CACGGCGATTCTTGACGTGCGGGCGGGTGCCTCGCTTGGTCCGCAAGGGGGCACTGTCTCCGTGCTCGGCGGTCTGGTCCAGCTCGACGTCCTCCCAGGATCATTGCCGCAGCCTGTCGACATCTTCATCCGTCCGCTCACCGGCACCCCCCCCATTCCCTGGCTCGTGCCGGGAACCGTCTTCGAGGTGGCTCCCGGGAGCGTGACCTTCCTTCGCAGCGCCACGCTCACCGTGCGCTACCAGTCCACCCGCATTCCGGCGGAGGTGGTCGAACCGTCGCTCCAGCTCTATCGCCTGGATGGGAACGTGTGGACCCTGATACGGGGAAGTACCGTTGCCACCGGCAGCACGCAGGTGTCCGGGGCCATCACGCGCGGAGGGACCTACGCCGTCGTGAGCACGCCGGTGCACCAGGTGCTTCTCAGCGGAGTCTCGACGAACCCGGCACTCTTCGCGGGACAGAGCTTGCAGCTGGGCGCGCAGCTGTTCGACGCCAAGGGGGACACGATCACCGGACGAGCAGTCTCCTGGTCCTCCAGCAGTCCCGCCGTCGCGACCGTGACCGAAGGGCGCGTAACCGCCGTTGGCGCAGGCACCACCGCCATCTCGGCGAGCGCCGAGGGGGTATCCGCGTCGACACTGATCGCGGTGCTTTCCCGTCCGGTGGCCGACTGGAGCCGGGCCACGCCGTGGAACACCTACCAAGGAAATGCTGCGCATACCGGCTTCATGGACGTGACCGTCGATCCGCTCGCCTTCTCGACCGCTTGGACAGCGACCGTCCAGAACTTCACGCCGCTCAACCCGGTCGTCGAGGCCGCCGGCAGGGTCGTGACCTCCAGCCTGGCATACTTCGGCACGCAGAGGGTGTGGGCCCTCGACGCGGCGTCCGGCACCGTGGCGTGGAGCCACGATTTCGGGGCGATCCACGGCGTGCACGAACCCGCGTTCGCCAATGGGACCGTCTACCTCACCACGAGCGGGCACGGAGACTCGTACCTCTACGCCTTCGATGCCGCCACCGGCGCCCAACGCTTCCGGAGCTCGTACGGGAACCAGTGGTCCAGGTACTACGCCCCGGTGGTCGTCAACGCACGGGTCTTCATGGCCGGCGGCGACTACGATGGGATGTACGCGTTCGACGCAGCCTCGGGGGCCCGGCACTGGTTCTTCGCCACCAACCAATACAGTGAGTGGACCCCTGCTGTCGCAGCCGGAGTGGTCTATGCACACACGGGTGACTACTCGCCCAAGGTGGTCGCCGTCGATGCCATCTCCGGGACGCAACTCTACGAGATCGCCGACGTGGACTTCAGCTGGGATGGGTGGTCCATGCGCATCGCGCCCGTCCTCGGGAACCAGTCCGACCTCCTCTCGACGCAGGGCGGGCGGCTGATCTCCTTCAATCTCGGAACCAGGCAGCGGCGCTATCAGGTGCGCGGCGAGTTTCGGGGAACGGTCGCGGTGGCCAACGACACGCTCTACGTCATCAATGGGGGGCGGCTGGAAGCGCGACGCGAGTCCGACGGCGCGCTGCTCTGGTCCTGGGACCCCAGGGATCCACTGGTCGGCCCCGTCATCGTCACGCGCAACATCGTGTTTGTACGCTCCCAGGGGCGCACGTACGCCGTCGACATTCCCAGCCACCGCTCCGTCTGGTCGATCGTCGCCTCCGGACCTCTCACCCTGACCTCCTCGGGCCTGCTCCTGATCGCGGGGACTTCAGGGACCGTCACGGCGGTGCGCGTGCGGTAGCGGAGCGCGGTCCCGGAGTCCGACACACTCGAAGCGTCGGACTGCTGGCTCGACGCGCCTAGCTGCATGCGCGACTCCGTGGTGCTGGCATGACCGAGGCGCGGGATTGACGGTGACCGTCATCGGTTCGCGGTCATCGAGGATCCGCGCCTTCTCCAGGACGATCGGGATGCGCGAGACCGGGAGCAGCTTGCGCGCACGGTTCAGGCGCAGCGCCGAGACCTTCGTGGTGCTGAACTCGTAAAGCCGGGTGCGATCGACGCGCTGACACGCCTGCTCCCAGTTATGATCCTTCTCGCTGCCGGTGCGCACGTAGACCGTTCCGATGTGCACCCGCGCGCAGTCAAGCGCTACAGCTGCATTCCGACGTTGAACGTCGCCGCGTAGCCCTCCGCTGTCCGCGTCGGCTCCAGGAGCAGGCTCGCCCCGCCCCGCCGGAAGATCCCGTCCTGCGCGTTACGTGTGCTCCGCGGCCCCCTGTTGGCGTATGGCGCCTGAGCCAGCACGCGGTCGTTGAGCGCGTCGTCGAAGTAGAGCTGCGAGGTGAAGTCGTGGTACCGCGCCCCGCCCGCCGGGACGCGGATCTTGAAATGCACGTGTACCGTGCGCCCCTGGTACCACCCGGGATAGATCGTGCGAAAGCGCGCCGTACCAGCGGTGTCGGTGAACTGGTGGCCGCGCAGGAACTTCTGGCCGCGTGTGTCGAAGAGGCCGTTGGTGTCCTTCACGTCGGAGTAGACACCATCCGCGTCGCACTGCCAGAGGTCCACGAGCGCGGCGGCCAGCGGGGTGCAGCCCCCACTCGCCATTCGTGATACCCGAATGGTGAGATCGAGCGGAACGCCCGGTGATTGACGACCCGTGCCCGGGTCCGAGCGGATGTCCGAACGTTCGAGCTTCTCGTCGACGAAGTACGGCCCCTCGGTCTGCTCGGGTCGCACCACGCACGCCGGGAGCTGAACGGAGAGCGGGACGCGCCCGTGTGCGACCGGATCGCCCGCGTACGCCGGCAAGACGTCAGCAGGGAGCTGGCGCGCGGCGATCGCGCCGAGTCCACCGACGCCGAGCAGTGCGAGGATTTCGCGCCGGCTCAGGATACGACCGATGGGGGTGTCGTCGTTGTCCATGCGTGGCCTCCGACTTTCGCGGGTTCGGCTGTGGGACGTGTCGTGTCGACGCACGTTAACACGTGCGCACCCTCGTGTGGGTAAGCGACGAAGGGGCGAGCATGGTGGTCAAGTGCCAGTTGCTGTGTAGATCTCTGTTGGGTGGGATAGGGAGCGTTAGGCGATGCGCGGGAGGGTGATGGCGTGGGTGGGGTAGGCGTTCTTGGGCAGGTACCGGCAGGTGCTCCACCACTCTGAGGTGTCCATGGCCACCGCCGTGGCGAGACGGAGGAGGCTGGCTTCGTGGGGGAAGATCCCGACGACGTGGGTCCGCCGCCGGATCTCGACGTGATAGTGAAGTGGTCTCGGTTCTCTGAGCAGGGTGGTTCAATGGACGGCGGGCTCCCCCGGCGACAAGTTCGCCCCAACCCGAGGAGTCCCTGCTGTCGAAACGTCCCCGTCGCAACCAGGCCCCGGCCTTCACGGCGAAGGTCGCCCTCGCCGCGGTGCGCCACGAAGGCACGCTAGCCGAACTGGCCAAACGCTTTGATGTCCATCCCGCGCAGATCACGGCGTGGAAGGACCAACTGCTCGCCGGCGCGGCCGGCGTCTTTGGCGGCAGCGGGCCGACCGAGCCGGTGGTCGATGTAGAGACGCTCCACACCAAGATCGGCGAGCTGGCGCTCGAGAATGATTTCTGGCGCTTCAGGATTTCGTGTGGGTGGTCGGCCGCTGTGGGCGGAAGGAGTGGGCGATAGGTTGGGGCGATGCGCGATCGCGAACTGTATGCCCGGCTGCTGGGGATTGCGGCGCCGTGGCACGTGCACGACGTCGAGTTGCGGCTCGAGGACGGCGAGGTGCACG
>CAZVDJ010000547.1:0-3728 GCA_964626245.1 uncultured Gemmatimonadaceae bacterium | reverse complement strand
CTCCCAGCGGGCGCGGTGCGGCGCCCGCCACGATCGACATCGCCAGCAGGAGCAGCCGCGCCGCCCCGCTCATCCCTCGGTCTTGGACCAGCGGAAGAAGATCACCGAGATCCCGATGAAGGCAACGATGGCGCCACCCACGCTCATCAGCGCGCCGGCCGCCTGGTGATCGTCGCGCGCGGACAGTCCCGACATGGGCGGGGCGAGTTCGTAGAAGCCGTACATGGGCGACTCGCTGTAGGCCAGGAAGCCCGCAAGGCCGAACATGATGGGCGAGAACATCAGCCCGCCGATCAGGTACAGCATGCGCACCGGCGGCGGGAACTTGGCGCGCACCGGCACGGGCAGCACCACCGGCCACCAGAAGCAGAGTCCGGCCACCAGCCAGGCCAGGTCGATCGCCATCGATCCCAGCTGTGTGGGCATCAGGGCGTCGGCCACGAACGGCAGGTGCGTGACCAGGACGGTCAGGTTGAAGAAGAGGAGGGCGGGAAACGGCGTGGTGAGCTTCGTCAGCAGCCACGAGCGTCCCAGCATCGCCTGGGCCGGCGGTGAGATGCCGCGCAGCAGCAGCGGCGGCGCCACCAGCCCGATGAGGAGGAACTGCAGCATGTGCACGCTGGCCAGGTAACTCGCGCCTAACGGGCCGACGGGATAGTCGAGCGCCAGCCAGAGCACGAGCACCCCAACCGGGAAGAGCGGATGCAGCGGGGGCGACGCCTCGCCGGCACGCGCCGCCGCCACCCGGTTCCATGCGAGGATGCCGATGACCAGCAGGACGAGGAAGGCCCACACGCCCACGTACGCCTTCCACTGCCAGTTCCACGGCTCGTTCGTCGTGGCACACCAGAATTGCATCGGTCGCTATTGCCCCAGCGTCTGGAGGGCGGCGGCGATGAGCCGCTCCACGTCGGCGTATGCCACCACGTTGGCCGCCAGGATCACCTCGCCGGCGCGCTTGAAGCGCAGCCGCACCGGAATCGCGTCGCCGATGTTGGGGCGCTCGGCGAAGTCCAGCAGCATCACGTGACGGCCGCCGGGAGCGAACTGCAGCGTCTCGCCGGGCTTCAGCACCACCGCCTCCACCTTCGCCATGTGCCCCATCTTCGCGTGGTCGCCCGCCATCGTCTCGTGGAACTCGGCGGCGCGCGCCGCCTCGCTCGTCACCGACACCAGCGTGTCCTCGGCGGTCCCGTTGCGCAGGACGAGATAGAGCGCCCCTTCGGTCGTCGTCGGCGGCTGCGGCACCACGGCGATCGCCACGCGCACGGCCGCCTCGGGCGCATCACCCGGGTTCATCGGCGCCAGCTCCACGCTGCCGGGGCCACTGGGCTGCGGGCCGCTTGGCAGTTCGCCGCGGGCCAGCTTGGGCAGGTCGTGCAGCCAGTCGTCCTGTCGCATCCCGAACGGGTATTCCAGCCGCGACAGCCCGTCGAGGCCAAAGGCGAGCACCTGCGCGGCGTGCCCCACTTCGTACTGCGCCGTTCCCGCCGGGACGTTGGCCTTCTGGATCGGGGGCATGCGCAGTGTGTAGAGGATCCGGTTCACCTCCTCCTCGCTGCCGCGCACCCCGATGAACGAGGGGTCGAAGCCGCCGAGCCATTCCTTGAGGCGTTCCGGCGTGTCGCGCACCGGATCGGTCGTGACGAAGACGAAGCGAATCTTCTCGCGCGCCTCGAACGGGAGCTTCTTGAGCACCGCGGCCACGTTCGCCACGTGCAACGGGCAGACGTCGGGGCAGTGCGTGTAGCCGAAGAAGAGCAGGGCGACCTTACCCTCGGTGGCCTGCCGGAAGTTGAACGGCTGGCCGTTGGCGTCGGTGAGGGTGAAGTCTGGCTTCTCGCGCGCCGGGGTGGTGACTACGCCGCGAAAGCCGGTGGGCGCGTCGCTCCCTCCGGCGTCATCGCCGGAAGACTCGCCGCGGGCGCAGCCAAGGATTGCCGCCACCAGTACGGCAGCGGGCAGGGTGGAGAGGCGCATGTCGGCGCGGCGCTAGAACTCGCGCCGCTTCATCTCCTTGAAGATCTTCTGCGCGTCGGAGTCGTCGCGATCGGGACTCTTGGTCGCCTTGAGCGTGGGATCCGTGTAGGCGGCGCGCTTCTCCGCGATCTTCGCTGCCTTGGCGGCGTTCTTCTTCACCAGCGCCTGCAACTGCTTCTCGTTCATCGGGCTCCTTGGGGCTTGGGGATACCCAGCGCCCCCGGCATCCGGAGGCCCTTAATCGTAATCCGGCGTCGCCGTCCGGGGGGAGCGGGGCCCCTATCTTCCGGCCATGTCGCCCCAACCCTCCCCGTTCCCTTTCGAGATTCGCCCCTCTCCCATCCAGGGGTACGGCGCCTTTGCCACCGAGCCCATCCCAGCCGGCGTGCGGCTGATCGAGTATGCCGGGGAACGCCTGACACCAGCCCAGGCCGACGCGCGCTATCCCGACGTACCGGGCGAGCGGCACCACACCTTCCTGTTCGCCATCGACGACGAGGTGGTGATCGATGCGGCCGTGGACGGAAACGAGGCGCGCTGGATCAATCACTCCTGCGACCCCAACTGCGACGCCGTCATCGACGACGGGCGCATCTGGATCGAGAGCATCCGCGAGATCGCCCCCGGCGAGGAGCTGGCGTACGACTACGCCTACATCCTGGAGGAGCGTCACACCCCGGCGGCCAAGCGGCGCTTCCCGTGCTCGTGCGGGGCGGCGACCTGCCGGGGGACGATCCTGGGGAAGAAGCGATAGCGCCTCGTACCGATATCAGGACGTTCGCTGCGATTTCCCTAGCGATAGAAGACGTACTCCGCGGTGTAGGGGACCCGTGCCACCTCTCCGATGGCCGTCCCGGGAGCCGAGGGGATCAGCCCTCCCGTGGTGTGGATGCGCTGGATGAGCGTGGTGCCATCGAAGATCCCGGGGCCGTGGCTCGACGTTGCCGTGAGCAGCAGCCACGGAATCGCGCCCGCATCCGGCGTGCACCTGACGGCAACCGCCCCCACCACGCCGCTGCCGCTGCGGCTGACCCAGGTGGGGCCGGCGTAGTGGAATCCCACCGTGCCGCGACTCCGGGCCGTCGAGAAGAGCTCGGCTTCGGGGCCCGTGAAGATCCACGCGTTGCCATCCCAGCTGTAGTTCTGGGTGCCGGTCGCGTAGAGGCGGGTGGATACCCGATGCGGAGCGGTCACGGCGAGGTTGGTGCAGCTGCCCAGGTCGACCTCACGCGAGGGCTCGCCCATCGCGGTGGCGAGCGCGGAGGGGCGATCCGCGCCGGGGCGCGTGGTGCTGCTGGCGTCGCAGGCAGTGGCGGCGGCGGCGAACAGGACGGCCACGAACAGCCGAGGCCGCAGCGAGTGGGGGCGCTGGAACATGGAAGGGGTCGGATTGGGGCTGGCGCGCCGTCACTGCCAATCGGTAGGTCGACCGCGCGCCAAGCCGTGCGACGAGAAGTGCGCAGGATCGGTGCGGAGTCCGACACGCCACGTGATGGTCGCCACCTCTTCCCGGTGGACGCGCCGTCGCGAAGCAAGAGCCGCCGAGTTCCTGGTCACGATGGCCAGGCTGCACGACGCGAGCATCGCATCGCCCATTCCCTCGGCTTTCGCGCTGCGAGCTACTTCTCGCGATACATGCGTCGCATGGCGGGGGAAAGTCCGCGGGGGCTGCGCCGGGCGATCAACGCGCCCACTGCACCACCGTGATCACGATGCCCACGACGTAGAGCGTCCCGAAGATCTCCTTG
>CAZVDJ010000546.1:1880-3735 GCA_964626245.1 uncultured Gemmatimonadaceae bacterium | reverse complement strand
GTCGTCAGGCAGCGCGTCGTCAGGCAGCGCGTCGTCAGGCAGCGCGTCGTCAGGCGGATCTCCGGCACGTGGAGCCTCGTCAGGCGGAACACCGGCACGCGGGGCGCCCAATGACGACAAGGCAGGACGGGGAGGGCGCGGGACGGGCGGGCGCGCACGCCGTCGCTGATGGGTCACGGTCACGGCAGTCGGTCGAGCGGCGGAGGGCGCGGTGACCAGGAGTAAGCCGACGTTCGGCGTGGTGACGACAGTCGACATCGCACGGCTCTCACCAGCACGAGGCCGAGCGGCGCCAGGCGAAGCTCCCGGCAGTGCCCGCGCGCTCGCCTTCGCCTAACGTCGTGCCGGCGGCGCGGCCGGGGGGCGTGGCGCCACGCCCCCCAGTCGCCGGAAGGTCCACACGACAACGGTCCCGCACTCGCTCATGCCCGAGAACTCGGCCGGCACCCCCGAGGCCCGCGGATACACCTCCATCGCGGCGATGTCCGAGGCGCTCACCAGGTCGTCCAGGAACATCGTGCCACCCATGCGGTAGATCGGCACGCCATCGAGCCAGATCACCGGCGCGCACTCGCCGCCGAAGCCGCGCATCAGGACGCGCTGACCCATCCCCCCGACCGGGACCACGCGCACCCCGTTCAGCGCGCGCAACGCGTCGGTGGCAAAGACGGTCGCCCGACGGCGCACCTCGGTGGCGTCCATGACCATCCCCGTGGCACGCGTGCGCCACCGACGCTCGATGTCGGCCACCAGTGGATCGATGGCGCGTCCGGCCATCACGCGCACGGTATCGAGCAGGACGGTCTGCTGCGCCAGCGTGAGGGCCACGGTCGTCGCGTCACCATCGCGCAGCTCGAGCGTCTGGCGCGCCGGCTGGAAGCCGATCGCTCGCGCCTCGATGGTCTGCGTGCCACCAACCGCGTCGCTCACCACGAACGCCCCCGACTCCTGGCTCCGCCCCACGCGGCCGCTCCCCAGCACCCGCACGATGGCGTTGGGGATTGGACGCCCGTTGATGTCCTGCACCGTCCCGCGTGCCACCGCCCCTCCCTTCCTGAGGCGCAGGGTGTCGACAGCTCCCCCGTTTGCGCTATCCACCGTGACCTCAGTGATCCACTCCGCGCGCCCCAGGGTGAGGTCGCGGCGCACCAGGCCGTGCGCCGGCACGTCTATTCCCAGGTAGCCGCTGCTGTCGGCGCCTTGCGTGATCTCCACGCGCACCAGCGACTGCGCGGGAACGCCGCAGATCGCATAGCGCCCGAGCGAATCGGCGACAGCTCGCCGCTGTTGCAGCTCCGACCGCAGTCCGCGGCGCTTCTTCTCGATCACCCACTCGGGCCACTGCGCCGTGATCGCGGCACCCGCCAGCGGCAGTTGGCCAATGGCGTCGCGAATCACGCCATAGAGCAGGCCCACCTCCTCCGCCAGCGCACCGCAACGCCGCGCAACGAGCGTGCGCGACGAGGGGATGGCCAGCGTGAGCGAGAGCTCGCCCGCCTCGCGTACGTCCAGTCGCACGACCGGCGGCTCCAGGCCCAGCGAATCGAGTGCCGGGTGCAGCATGGTGGCCAGCCAGCTTCCGGCGCCGACGCCGGCCACCGTGAACAACCCGCCCGCCTGCGCCACGACGACGCGTGCGGCTGACGGGTCTGTGGCGGGAACCAGCCGAATCACCGCCCCGTCCAGCGGGCGCATCGCCACGCTGTCGTAGGCCACGCCGCGCAGCTGCACAGCGACCGTCACTGGTTCCTGCGCCGTGGCGATCCGAGGCACCGTCACCACCGCCGCGGCGCTCGCGCACGTCAGGAGCGCGAGCGCCAACGCGAGCGCCGGCCGCCTCGCGGACCGCCTCGCC
>CAZVDJ010000546.1:0-1780 GCA_964626245.1 uncultured Gemmatimonadaceae bacterium | reverse complement strand
GGGCTCCTCGCCGGGCTCCTCGCCGGGCTCCTCGCCGGGCTCCTCGCCGGGCTCCTCGCCGGGCTCCAGCAACGGCCTCGTCGAGTCGTTGCAGCACCCCACAGCAGGTCGCGTGAACTGCGCATTCCCCTCCCACCGGCGGCGATGCGCCCGCCGCGTCGTTGCGGCTGGCGTGATCCTGCGTCCCCGACCGCGATGCTACCCGAGGAGCGGCGGCCGGGTCCGCCGCAGGGGAGTCAACCGGTCGCGAGCGACTGCCAGGCCTGTCAGAAGAAGGGCTGCGTCGTTGGGTACCCGCGCCTGAGCAGTGGAGGGGAGGGTCGCGCACCGGGCATCGGGGCCACAACATTCCGGGTGCAGGCGCGCCGATGGGCGATGCCGTAGCGCCCCCCGATCCGGATGCCTCCCATGCGCCTCTACGACGAGCTCGCCTCCTGGTGGCCCCTGCTGTCGGCGCCGGCCGACTACGCAGAGGAAGCAGACTCCTTCCGCTCGATGCTGGCGAGCGTCGAGAGCGCCCCCGCGCTCCCAGCGGGTCGGCGCCCCGCCCTGCTGGAACTCGGGTCGGGTGGCGGCAACCTGGCCTCGCACCTGGCACCTTACTTCGACCTCACGCTCAGCGACATTGCCCCCGGGATGCTGGCCGTCAGCCGCACGCTCAACCCCGGCGCAGAGCACGTGGAGGGCGACATGCGCACCCTTCGACTGGGACGCACCTTCGACGCGGTCCTCATCCACGACGCCATCGCCTACATGACGACACCGCAGGAGCTGCGCGAGGCGCTGGAAACCGCAGCAGTGCACTGCCGCCCCGGGGGGATGGTCGTCGTGGCTCCCGACTTCGTCCGCGAGATCTTTGCGGCGGGCACCTCGCACGGGGGAGAGGACGGCGACGACGGCCGCGGGTTGCGGTACCTGGAGTGGATGTACGATCCGGACCCCACCGACGACACGGTGGAGGTCCTCTACACGGTGGTCACACGCCTGACCGACGGTTCGGCGCAGGTGCATCTCGATCGCCATGTGGAGGGGTGCTTCTCGCGCGAGACCTGGTTGCACAGCTTCGCCGCGGTGGGTCTCGAGGCGCGCATCCAGGTGGATGCCTGGGACCGTGAGGTCTTCGTCGCCCGGCCTCGCGCCGGCCGCTAGCGAAAGCCGTCCTCGTACATGTCGGCCAGCCGCGAGAGCGCGGTGAAGTCACCGGTCAACTCGGACGTGTTGATCACGGCCAGCAGTTCGGGCGTCATGTGCGGACAACCGGCGAGCGAGTCGGCCAGCGAGGTGGTGGCGAGCGGTCGCTCGCCGATGGCGGCCACGTAGGCGGCGACGTCGGGATCAGCAGCAGCCTCTGCCGCCAGCCGCACCGCCCGCGGCAGGGTGAGCCCCGCCTCGATGGCGGTGGCCAGCGACCGCGCCAGGCGCGCACGCACCAACGGCGGTCGCCGCCCGTAGCCGGCCGCAACCGCCGAGATCGCTGCGCCGGCCGTCAGTACCAGCCCGGCGAGTGCAGAGATCGTGGTGACGATGTAGGCGAGCGGATGGCCAAAGACGAGCAGCGGAAGCGGCGCGATGAAGCTGGCCGCCAGCGCCGACATGACGGGATACGCCATCTGCCGCTTGACCCAGAGCATGAGGCGGTGCTTGCGCGTGTAGAAGTCCGCCAGCAGCCCCAGCGATTCGTCCAGCCGCCCGGACTCCTCGCCCAAGGTCAGGAGGCTGCGCTCGAACGACTCGAAGCGGGCGCTGCCGACCCGCAGCAGGGTGGTGAGGTCGCGCCCCT
>CAZVDJ010000545.1:0-3737 GCA_964626245.1 uncultured Gemmatimonadaceae bacterium | reverse complement strand
TGAAGGTGATCCGCGACAGCCTGGGCTTCCGCCACGGGGCGATGGTGACGATCCACTCGTACACCAACGACCAGCAGATCCTCGACCTGCCGCACAAGGACCTGCGGCGCGCGCGCGCTGCCGCGCTCTCCATCATTCCCACCACCACGGGGGCGGCCAAGGCAACCTCGCTGGTGATCCCGGAAGTGAAGGGGAAGATCGACGGCATCGCCATTCGCGTCCCCACGCCCGACGTCTCCCTCACCGAGCTCACGGTGGAAGTGGAGCGCGCGACGACGATCGCCGAGGTGAACGCCGCGCTGCGCGCCGCGTCCGAGGGCGCGCTCAAGGGGATCCTGGCCTACAGCGAGTCGGAACTGGTCTCGTCCGACTACATCGGCAACCCGCATTCGTGCATCATCGACGCGCTCAACACGAACGTCATCGACGGGACGATGGTGAAGGTGTCGGGCTGGTACGACAACGAGTGGGGATACGCCAGCCGCTGCGTGGACCTGATCGCCTACGTTGGCGAGCGCCTGTAGCGCCCCTCATCCTCTCGTCTTCTCGTCTTCTCAGAACATGAACAAGAAGACCATCCGCGACCTGCCGGATGACGCCATCCGGGGGAGGCGCGCGCTGGTGCGCGTCGACTTCAACGTGCCGCTCGATGCCGCCGGACAGGTCACCGACGACACGCGCATCGTCGCGGCCCTCCCCACCATCGAGTACCTCGCCTCGCGTGGGGCGCGCGTCGTCCTGCTGTCGCACCTCGGGCGTCCCAAGGGAGGTCCCGATCCCAAGTACTCGCTCGCCCCGGCTGCCACGCGCCTGGGCGAGCGCACGTCGCACCCCGTGCAATTCCACGGCACCTCCGCCGATGAGTCGGCCGTCGCCGCCACGCGCGCGTTGGGCGATGGCGGGATCCTCGTCCTGGAGAACACCAGGTTCCACGCCGGCGAGGAGAAGAACGACGAGGCGCTGAGCCGGGCCTTTGCCGCGTTAGGTGATTTTTACGTCAATGACGCGTTCGGCTCCGCGCATCGCGCGCACTCGTCGACCGCCGGCGTCACCGCCTTCCTCAAGCCGGCCGTCGCCGGCTTCCTGATGGAGAAGGAGCTCGACTACCTGGGAAAGGCGGTCGCCGAGCCCAAGCGCCCGTTCATCGCCATCCTCGGCGGCGCGAAGGTCTCGGGAAAGATCGATGTCATCGAGGCACTGCTACCCAAGGTCGATGGCCTGCTGGTCGGCGGCGCCATGGCATGCACCTTCTTCAAGGCCATGGGGCTCGAGACCGGGACGTCGCTGGTGGAGCCGGACCGCGTGGAGCTGGCGGCGTCGCTGCTCGAGCGCGCCGGCTACCGGCTCACCCTCCCGCATGATGCCATCGTCTCCAGCGCCATGGACAACACGTCGGGGGCGCACGCCACGCGGCGCGATGCCATTCCGTCCGACGAGGCGATGTACGACATCGGCCCCGAGACGATGAAGTCGTATGCGCGGGCGATCCAGTCGGCCAAGACGATTCTCTGGAACGGTCCCATGGGCGTCTTCGAGCGCCCGCCGTTCGACGCCGGAACGCGTGCAATCGCGCAGGCGATGGCCGACGCCACGAAGGCCGGCGCGACCACGATCGTGGGCGGGGGAGACTCGGCCGCAGCCGTCGCCGACGCCAACCTCGAGTCGGCCATGAGCCACGTGTCCACCGGGGGCGGCGCCTCGCTCGAGTTCCTGGAAGGGAAGTCGCTGCCAGGCGTCGACGCCCTCGACGATCGTTAGGTCCGGAGCGAGTCATGCAACGCCCCATTTTTGCCGCCAACTGGAAGATGCATCACGGCCCGAGCGATGCGCGGGCCTTCATGCGGTCGTTCCTGGCCCACTACGCGCGGCGCCCCGACCGGCAGGTGATCCTCTTTCCGCCCGCCATCAGCGTGAGCACGGTGCGCGACGCGCTGAAGGAGCGGCCGGACATCCTGGTGGGCGTGCAGAACATCCACTGGGAGGACAAGGGCGCCTTTACCGGCGAGCTCTCCGCCGCCATGGCGCGCGACGCCGGGGCGGTGGTGGCCCTCGTGGGCCACTCCGAACGACGGCACGTCTTCGGCGAAACGGACGAGGCGGCAGGAAAGAAGGTCGCCGCCGCGGTGCGCGCGGGGCTCACCCCCATGCTGTGCGTGGGCGAACTCCTGGCCGAGCGGGAGCAGGGTATGACCGAGGCGGTCGTGCTCCGGCAGCTTCGGGCCGGCGTTGCCGGCATCGACCAGCACCACATGGCGGGCATGCTCATCGCCTACGAGCCGGTCTGGGCCATCGGGAGCGGGCGAACGGCCACGCCGGATGACGCGAGCGCCATCCATGGCGTGATCCGCCGAGAGCTGGCCGGGATGCTCGGTGAGCGGGGGAACGCAGTCCCGATTCTGTACGGCGGGAGCGTGAATCGCGGCAACGCGCACGCGTTGCTGGCCGCGGCCGACGTGGACGGACTCCTGGTCGGGGGCGCCTCGCTCGAGGCCGAGGGGTGGACGTCGATCGTCCGGGCTTGATTCGGGCGCGTAAGTCCCTCAATATTCCGGGCTTAGCAAAACCTCGAATCTCTCAGCGCCGCGCGAATGTATACGTTCCTGCTGGTCATTCTCGTCCTCGTCAGCATCGCCGTCATCGCGGCGGTTCTCCTGCAGTCCGGCAAGGGCGGTGGGCTCGCCGCGTCGTTCGGTGGCGCCTCGTCGTCCACCGATTCGCTCATCGGCACTCGTCAGGCGGGCAACCTCCTGACGCGCGTGAGCTGGTGGGGCGGTGGGATCTTCCTCTTCCTCGCCTTCGTGTTGCAGCTGATGTCGGTGCGCACCCGCACGCCGACGTCCATCCTGGACGCGCCGCTCACGCAGTCGCCCACCGCCCCGGCCCCCGCGGGCAAGGCGCCGGCCAACGCGCCGGTCACCACACCCGCGGTCCCGCTCGAGAAGGCTCCCGCCACTCCGGCGCCCGAGACCAAGAAGTAGGAGTTTCCTGACGACGTGACCGCTCGCTCCGATGTTCCAGGGTTCCTCCTCCTCGAGGACGGAACCCTTTTTCACGGCCGCCTGATCGGCTCCATCCCGGTCACGGTGGCCGAGGTCGTGTTCACGACGAACATGACCGGCTACCAGGAGACCTTCTCCGATCCCTCCTACCGCGGTCAGATCGTGGTGATGACCGCGCCCATGATCGGGAACTACGGGATCAACACCGAGGACCCCGAGTCGGCGCATCCGCAGGTGGCCGGAGTGGTGGTGCGTGAGCTCTCGCGCACCTTCTCCAACTGGCGCGCGTCGGGTGACCTGACAAGCTGGCTGGGCAGCGCCAACGTCCCGATCCTCACGTCGGTGGACACGCGACGGCTCACCAAGCACCTCCGCTCGGCGGGAGTGATGCGTGGCGTGATCGGGGCGGGGAACGAGGTGACGGACGAGGCGCGCGACGCACTGGACGCCTGCCCCTCCATGGAGGGGCTCGACCTGGCCTCGGTGGTGACCACGGGCAAGCGATACCAGTGGGGGCCGGACGACGCGCCCTATCACATTGTCGCCTACGACTTTGGGATCAAGCGCAACATCCTGCGTCTCTTCGAGGCGCACGGTTGCCGCGTGACAGTCGTCCCTTCCACGACCGCTGCGTCGGACGTCCTGGCGCTCAAGCCGCAGGGTGTCTTCTTCTCGAACGGACCCGGCGACCCGGCCGCGGTGAGCTACGCGCCCGACGCGATCCGCACCATCGGCAAC
>CAZVDJ010000544.1:0-3742 GCA_964626245.1 uncultured Gemmatimonadaceae bacterium | reverse complement strand
GGCGCCCGGGATGCGCGTGCGCGACGTGCTGGAGGTGGTGCGCCAACGCGCTGGCGCGGACCGACTTCCGCCGTCGCCGCTGGTGGCGGTGAACGAGAGCTACGCGGCGCTGGACGACCCGGTCACCGCCCGTGACGAGGTCGCCATCATCCCTCCCGTGGCGGGGGGCTGATGCGCGTCGCCCTGGTGCAGGCACCGATCGACGCAGGAGCCCTGCTCGCCGAGGTCAGCGATCAAGGATCGGGGGCCACGTCGCTCTTTCTCGGCACGGTGCGCGACGTGAACGACGGGCGGACGGTGACCGGCATCGACTACTCGGCCTACGACGCCATGGCGGTCCGCGAGATGACGCGCGTTGTGTCGGAGGCCGCGGAGCGTTTCGGGACGCCGCACATCGTGGTGGAGCACCGCGTCGGGTTCCTGGCGCTCACGGACGTGAGCATCGCCATCGCGGTGTCGCACGCGCGGCGCGCGCCAGCGATGGATGCGGCGCGCTACGTGATCGAGGAGATCAAGAAGCGTGTCCCCATCTGGAAGCGCGAGCACTACGTGGACGGCACGCGCGAGTGGGTGGACCCCACGCGGCCTGCGGCCGAGGTGCGCGCATGAGCGACACACAGGCGGAAAGCGTGGACGGCGGGGGCGGCGTGGTCCTGCGCGACCAGTTCGGGCGCGGCATCGAGTACCTGCGCATCTCGGTCACGGATCGCTGCAACTTCCGCTGCCTGTACTGCATGCCGATCGAGGGGATGCAGTGGCTCCCCAAGCGCGACATCCTGTCCTACGAGGAGATCGTCGAGGTGGTGCGGCAGCTCGCGCCGCTCGGCTTGCGCCGGCTTCGCATCACCGGGGGCGAGCCCACCATTCGCCCGGAGCTGCCGTCGCTCGTGCGCCAGCTTCGCGCGGTGCCGGGCATCCAGGACATCGCCCTCTCCACCAATGGCGTAAAGCTCCCGGAGCTGGCGGCGCCGCTGCGGGAAGCGGGGTTGGACCGGGTGAACATGAGTGCGGACTCGCTGCGCGAGGACCGGATCGTCGCGATCGCCCGCCGCAACCTCGGCCTCTCGCCGGTGCAGGCGGCGGCGGCGGCCGAGGCGGCCGGGCTGGGGCCGATCAAGCTCAACGTCGTGGTGATGCGCGGCATCAACGATGACGAGGTGGTCGACTTTGCCCGGCTGGCACTCGAGCATCCGTGGCACGTGCGGTTCATCGAGCTGATGCCGGTGGGCGAGATGCGCGACCTCACGTGGGAACACGTGGTCCCGAGCGAGGAGGTGCTGCAGCGCGTGGCCACGCTCGGGAACCTAACGAGCGACGCGGGGCCGCGCGGTAACGGGCCGGCGCGCTACTTCCGCATCGACGGGTCGCCCGGGACGGTGGGGGTGATCACCCCGATGACGCACACCTACTGCGGCTCGTGCAACCGGGTGCGCCTAACGGCCGACGGACGGCTGCGCACCTGCCTGTACGGCGACCACGAGGTGAACCTGCGCGACCCGCTGCGTCGCGGCGAGCCGCTCGAGCCGCTCTTCCGGCAGGCGCTGGCCGAGAAGCCCAAGGAGCACCAGTTGCTCCAGATGCAGGTGGGCGGGCTGCGCGCGCTGTCGCAGGTGGGGGGATAGCGGGGGCTCGGCGGTTGAAGCCCCCCCGGTCGGGGACTAGCTTGCGGCGACCCGTCCTTCGCTCCCTTCACTCGATTCGATACATGGTCAACAAGATCACGGTCGTCGGCGCCGGCAACGTGGGCGCAACCGCCGCGCAGCGCCTCGCCGAAAAGGAACTCGCCAAGCAGGTCGTGCTCGTCGACGTCGTCGAGGGGGTCCCGCAGGGGAAGGGGCTGGACCAGTGGCAGTCGGCGCCAATCGAGCTGTACGACACGCGCGTCATCGGCACCAACGGGTACGATGAGACGGCCGATTCGGACATCGTCGTCATCACGGCCGGGATCGCCCGCAAGCCGGGGATGTCGCGCGATGACCTCATGAACACGAATGCGGGGATCGTGAAGTCGGTCTCGGAGCAGGTGGCGCGCACCTCGCCCAACGCGATCCTCATCGTGGTCTCCAATCCGCTCGACGTGATGTGCTACGTCGCGAAGAAGGCGTCGGGCTTTCCGCGGGAGCGCGTGCTGGGGATGGCCGGCGTGCTCGACACCGCGCGCTACCGCGCCTTCCTGGCGGAGGCGCTCGACATCTCGGTGCGCGACATCCAGGCGATGGTGCTGGGCGGGCACGGCGACACGATGGTCCCCCTCATCTCCTACACGACGGTGAGCGGGATCCCGATCACGCAGCTCATGGCCCGCGACGTCCTGGACAAGATCGTCGACCGCACGCGCAACGGCGGTGCCGAGATCGTCGCGCACCTCAAGACCGGCTCGGCGTACTACGCCCCGTCGGCCGGAGCCATCCAGATGGTGGAGGCGATCGTGCAGGACCAGAAGCGCATCCTCCCCTGCGCGGCGTGGCTGGAGGGCGAGTACGGGATGTCGGGGCTCTTCCTGGGCGTGCCGTGCAAGCTGGGGCGCAACGGGCTGGAGCGGGTGATCGAGGTGGAGCTGACGAGCGCGGAGCGCGTGGCCCTGGGCAAGAGCGCCGACGCCGTGCGCGAGCCGATGTCCAAGCTCGCGTGAGCGCGACACTCCCACCCGTCATTCAGATCCATGGCAACAGCAGCGATGCCGGCGAGACGTAGCGACCGGAGCTCGGCCGGTCGCGTACGGCAGTTCTGGGACTCCACCGTCGGCAAGAAGGTCGTGATGGCCGTGACCGGGATCATCGGGATCGGCTTCGTGGTGGGCCACATGGCCGGCAACCTGCAGATGTTCAAGGGGACGGGCGCTGCGCAGGCCATGCACGACTACGCCGTCCTGCTGCGCAAGACCGGCGGCCTGCTCTGGCTCGCGCGCGGCGTGCTGCTGGGGGCGGTCGCGTTGCACGTGACGGCAGCGCTGCAGCTCATGGCGCGCAACCGCGCCGCCCGCCCCATCGCCTACGGCCGTCGGCAGGCGCAGGTCTCCACGCTCGCCTCGCGCACCATGCGGGTGGGCGGGATCGTCCTGCTCGCCTTCATCGTCTTCCACGTCGCCGACATGACGTTCGGGCTCGGCGTGCCGAACTTCCGCCACCTCGACCCGTACAACAACCTGCGCAACGGCTTCTCGCGCTGGTGGGCGGTGCTGTTTTACGTCGTGGCCATGGCGGCGCTCGGGTTGCACCTGTTCCACGGCGCGTGGGCGTCGCTGCGGACACTTGGGGCGCGCCGGCCGTCCGCCAACCCGCTGCACCGCAACCTGGCGGTCGTCATCGCGCTCCTCACCACGCTCGGCTTCGTCGTCGTCCCGGTCGCCGCGGCGCTGGGAATGTTCCAGGACGACACGCCGGTGATGGACGAGTCCGAGACGGTCGAGGCTCGGCGGACGGACGTGATTCCGCTCGCCGACGCATCCACGCGGAGCGAGGGGAGACGCTGATGGAACTCAAGGCGCACATCCCCGCGGGGCCGATCAGCGAGAAGTGGGATCGGCACAAGTTCGAGATGAAGCTCGTGAACCCCGCCAACAAGCGGAAGTATCACGTGCTCGTGGTCGGCTCCGGGCTCGCCGGGGCGTCGGCCGCCGCGACGATGTCCGAGCTGGGCTACCAGGTCTCCTGCTTCTGCTTCCAGGACTCGCCGCGGCGCGCCCACTCCATTGCGGCGCAGGGCGGGATCAACGCGGCCAAGAACTACCAGAACGACGGCG
>CAZVDJ010000543.1:0-3747 GCA_964626245.1 uncultured Gemmatimonadaceae bacterium | reverse complement strand
GCGGGCGACGGGGGCGTCGCGGGCGCCGCGGGCGCCGCGGGCGCCTGGGGCGCGAGGTCCGAGGCGACGATGCCAGCGACGCGCACCGGGGACGGGCCCGACGGCGTCGCGACGACGCTGCTGGCCTGCATCGCCACGCGCGCCTCGCTGCGACGGGCCACGAACGTGGTGCGCGCGGCGGCACTGCTGGCGCAGCGGCATCGCGGCCTGCGGCTGCGCGTGCTGGGATCGGTTGCGGCTGACGAGGAGCTGAAGCTGCTCGCCGCCGCACTCGGGATCGCGCGGCGCGTGGAGTGGGTCGGGCACGGGGTCGCCGTCCTGGCCGAGCGCAGTTCGGTGGCGGCGCGCTACGTGAGCCACGGAATCCAGGGGACGCTCATGGCCACGCTCGACCCGCCGCTCATGGCAGCGGAGACGGCGATGCTCCTGAGTGACCGGGACCGGCGGCTTGCGATGGGAGCGGCCGGGCGCGCGCGTGTGGAGCGCGAGTTTCCGTTTCGCGACATGCTGGCCGCCTTCGAGCAGGCGGCGCGCAGCGCGCGCGAGCGGACCGCGGGGCGGTCGTGAGGAAGTGGACATGACGGGGAGAGGAGATGCGGCGGCGGTGACGGGCGATTCTGGCGCGGCCAGCGCGGCCGGGACGCCCGATGCGCGCTTCGCCACGCCGGCGCGAAGCGTCCCGGTCACGGTGGTGATTGCCGCGCGCGACGAGGGAGTGGAGATCGGGGCGTGCGTGCGAAGCGTGTCGTGGGCGCGCGAGGTGCTGGTGGTGGAGAACGACTCGCAGGACGACACGATCGAGCGCGCGCAGGAGGCGGGGGCGACCGTGTTCAGCCACCCGTTCCGGACCATCGGGGCGCAGCGGAACGCGGCGATTGCACGCGCCTCGCAGCCGTGGGTGCTGGTGCTGGACGCGGACGAGCGCGCGACGCCGGCGCTCGCGGCGGAAGTGGCGGCCCTGGTCACGTCACCGCCAGGCGCAACGCGGGCGTGGCGGGCGCCTCGGCGCAACTTCTTCCTGGGGCGCGAGATTCGGCACGGCGGGTGGGAGCGCGACCGCCCCGTGCGACTGTTCGACGCCCGACTCCGCTACGACGAGCGTCCCGTGCACGAGCACGTGGTGGTGGAGGGTGCGGTGGGGTCGCTGCAGTCGCCGCTGCTGCACACGCCGTACGCCACGCTGGACGAGTACCTGGACAAGCTGGGGCGGTACTCGCGGTGGTGGGGCGAGCAGCAGTTTGCGCGGGGGCGGCGGGCGCGCGTGCGCGACCTGCTCCTGCGTCCCGCGGCGCGCACGCTGGGGATGCTGGTGTTGCGCAGCGGATGGCGCGACGGGACGCATGGTGTGGTGCTGGCGGCGCTGGCGGGGGTGAGCGTGGCGGCGAAGTACGCGCAGCTGTGGGCCATGGCGCGACGGGGGGCCCCCCCCAATGAGCCACGTTAAGCGCGTGCGTCACCTCTTCGTCACGCAGGACTACCCCCCCGATGCCGGCGGCATGGCCCGGCGACACGTGGAACTCTGTCGGCGCTTTGCCCCCGACACCGTCGTCGTCTCCACCGTGGCCGCCGCCGACGGCGGGCGCTTCGATCGCGGCGAACCCTACGCCATCGAGCGCCAGCCCTTTCCCTTCGCCCAGGCCAAGCGCTTCGTACGCCAGCTGTCGTGGGCCAACACCCTCGTGCGCCACGCCCGGTCAGGCCTCGACGTCCTGCACCTCGGGAACATCCGGCCGTGCGGATACGCCGTGGCGCTCGCCACGCGCCGCGCCAACGTCCCCTACCTGGTCTACGTGAACGGTGGCGACTTGCTGCGCGAGCGCCGGAAGGGTGCTACCGATCGCCTGAAGCGCATCACGGCACGCGACATCCTGGGGCGTGCCGCCGGCATCGTCGCCAACTCCGCGTGGACCGCGGCGCTGGCGCGCGAGGTGCTGGCGCTCGTTGGGGTCGCCCATCCCGTGCCGGTGGCGGCCATCGACCTGGGCACCGATCCCGAGCAGTTCCGCCCTTCGCGCGACGCCGGTACGCTGCGCGCGCGGCTGGGAATAGGCGACGCGCCCGTGCTCTTGTCGGTGGCCCGGCTGGTGCCCCACAAGGGGCAGGACGTGGCCATTCGCGCCCTGGCGCGCCTTGCCGGTCGCTCGACCGCGGGCCGGACCGGCGAGGGAGAGGAGGGGACACGCCCCGCCCCGCACCTGGTTCTCGTGGGCGACGGGGCGGACGCGGGGCGCCTGCGCGTCCTGGCGGGGGAGCTGGGCGTGGCCGAACGCGTGCACCTGACGGGACCGCTCCCCGACGAGGCGATCGCCGAGGCGTACGCCACCGCCGACCTCTTCGTCGGCCTCTCGCGCGTGGACAACACCATCAATGCCGAAGGGTTCGGCATCTCCTTCGTGGAGGCGGCCGCCAGCGGGACACCGAGCGTGGCGGGCGACTCCGGCGGCGTGCGCTCCGCGGTGCGCGATGGCGAGACGGGGCTCGTGGTGGATGCGTCCGACGTGGACGCGGTGGCCGGTGCGCTCCGCAACCTGCTCGGCGACGACGCGCGCCGCCTGCGCATGGGTGCCGCGGCGCGCGAGGCGGTGGTGCGCCACTACAACTGGGATCGCGTGGCGCGCGAGACGCTCGACTTCACTCGGCGCTGCGTTGAGCCGTTGCGCCTGCCGGGCGCGGCACGCGGCGCGCGCGCCGCACACCCCGCATGATGCCCCCCGAGCACCCCGCACCTCCCGCCTCTGAACCGTCAGGTGCACCGCGCCCGGCGGCCGCCACGGGCACCGGCCGCGCCGGCCGCGCCGAACGCCAGCCTACGCTCGCGCATCGCGTGCAGTTCGCGCTGCTGCGTGCGGTGGTGGCCTGGCTCTCCACCATGTCGCTCGACGCCGCCCGGCGCGTGGGGGAGTGGATCGGGATGCTCGGCTACTTTCCGCTCGGGATCCGCAGGCGCGTCGTGACGCGCCAGATCGCCGCCGCCTTTCCGGAGAAGGATGCGGACGAGGTGCGCCGGCTCGCGCGTCGCGCCTACGCGAACCTGGGGCGACTGGCCGTTGAGACGGCGCTGGTGGCGCGACTCGGCCCGGCGGGGGTGCGCTCCCTGTTCGAGGAGGAGAGCGACTTCGCCCTGGTCGAGCAGCACGTGGCGCGGGGGCGCGGTGTCATTGCCTTCACCGGCCACGTGGGGAGCTGGGAGCTGGCGGGCGCGTACGTGGCGGCGCGCGGCGTACCCATAGACGCCGTGGCTCGCCGCATGAACAACACCCTCTTCGACACCTACCTCAATCAGGCGCGGCGCGACGTCGGGATGCACGTCGTGTACGACGACGAAGCGGTGCGGCGCATTCCCCGCGCCATGAAGGAGGGACGCCTGGTGGGGCTCGTCGCCGACCAGGGAGTGATGGGACTCGCCTCCACCTTCGTCTCGTTCTTCGGTCGTCCGGCCAAGACGCCGCGCGGTCCCGCCGTCTTTGCGCTGCGCTACAAGGTTCCCATCATCTTCATCGCAGCGCTGCTGCAGCCCAGCGGCAAGTACCGGCTGTGCGTGGAGGAGATTCCCGCGGTCGACACCGGCGACCGCGACGCCGACGTGGACGCGACCGTGGCGCGCTTCACGGCCGTGCTGGAGCGCACCGTTCGCCGATATCCCGACCAGTACTTCTGGCACCACCGGCGGTGGAAGCGGCAGCCGCCGGACACGCCACCCGAGCTGCGAGAGCCGCTGTAGTTTCATCGCCATCCGCGACCCGCCAT
>CAZVDJ010000542.1:0-3749 GCA_964626245.1 uncultured Gemmatimonadaceae bacterium | reverse complement strand
GGCAGCGCGCGCTGGCGCATGCTGCGCCTGCTGCTGAAGATCAGCGAGTTCGGCTTCGAGCTCTCCGCTCCGACTCCCCCCGCGCACAGCCTGCTAAACAGCTGATGAAGGTACTGGTCATCGAGGACGATCCCACCGTCGGCGCGTTCATCAAGCGCGGACTCGAGGAGCAACGATGGGGGGTGCAACTCGTCACCGATGGCGAAGAGGGAGAGCAGGTCGCCGCCACCGAGTCGTTTGACGTCATCATCCTCGACATGCGCCTGCCGGGCAAGTCGGGGCTCGATGTCCTGCAGAGCCTGCGCTCGCGCGGCTTCGAGAAGCCGGTCCTCGTCCTCACCGCGCAGGATGCCGTGGACGCCAAGGTGCGGACGCTGCGCGCCGGCGCCGACGACTACGTCACCAAGCCGTTTGCCTTCGAGGAGCTGCTGGCCCGCGTGGAGGCGCTCGCCCGCCGGCCGCGCGCCATGCAGTCGCCGCTGCTGCGCGTCGCCGACCTGGAGCTCAACCGCGACACGCGCGAGGTGCGCCGTGGCGGCGAGCCGGTGGAGCTCACCCCCAAGGAATTCGCCGTCCTCGAGTACCTCATGCGCCACTCCGGCCGCGTCATGAGCCGGACATTGATCACCGAGTACGCCTGGGGGTATCACTTCGATCCCGGGACCAACATCGTGGATGTGGTGATCAACCACCTGCGCAAGAAGATCGACGCCCGGCACGACCGGAAGCTCATCACCACCGTCCGCGGCGTCGGCTACGTGATCAAGGGGTAGTAGCTCCCGTCTCCCGTCTCCCGTCTCCCGTCTCCCGTCTCCCGTCTCCCGTCTCCCGTCTCTAGTTGTCCTCCATTCGCGCGAAGCTCACCCTGCGGTACACCATCGTCATGCTGTCGTCGATGGTGGTTTTTGCCGTGGCCGTGTATTTCGCGCGGCAGGCCGGGGTGCGGCGGGAGGCGGCACAGGTGGCGGTGGCCAACGGCGACCTGGCGGTGGCCATCCTGCGCGCCACGCAGCGCGCCGGCTCGGAGCAGATCATCGTGTCCGACTCGCTCGTGGGGTCGGTGCTCAACCAGGAAGTGGCGCGCCTGCTGTGGGAGGTCCCCGGCTACCTGATCGTGTACGACGACGAGACGGGGCGGCGGCTCTTCGCCTCGCAGGCGGTGAACGAGCTGTACTTCCTCCCGAACCGGCTGGCGCAGCGCGAGATGGCGCAGCGCGACATCGAGATCTTCGAGAACGCGCTCACGAGCGTGGAGCGTACCGATCGCGCGCTCCGCGTGCCGCTGCGCACGCAGGAGCTCATCCTGGTGCAGCGACGTTCGAGCGACCCGGTCTTCGGCCGCCGCCGCGTGATTGCCGGCGTCAGCCTCACCACCTTCAACCGCTCGTCGCGCGAGGTGCTCGGCAGCGCCCTCATGATCCTCCCGATCGTCCTGGTCCTCTCGGCCGGCGGGGCGTGGGTCATTGCGGGGCGGGCGATGCAGCCGATCGAGCGCATCCGGACGGAGGTGGCCGACATCACCGACGGTCGGTCGCTGCATCGTCGCCTGGCGCTGGAAACGAGCGGCGACGAGCTGGCGCGCCTCACCAGCACGCTCAACGAGATGATCGGGCGGCTGGAGAGCTCGTTCGGGGCGCTGCGCCGCTTTACCGCCGATGCGTCGCACGAGCTCAAGACCCCCCTGGCGGTGATGCGGGCCGACGTCGAGCGCGCCATGCACGCGCAGTCACACAGCACCGAGCAGCTGGTGGCGCTGGAGGAGGCGCTGCAGCAGACCACACGCATGGCCGACCTGGTCGACTCGCTCCTGACGCTCGCCCGGGCCGACGAGGGGCGCTTCGACCTGCACCGCGAGCCGGTGGCGCTGGAGCCGCTGGCGTACGAGGTCCTGGAGACGGCGCTCATCCTGGGGGAGGAGGCGGGGCTCGAGGTGACCATGCCCACCGCCGAGGCGCTCACGGTGCAGGGCGACCACACTCGGCTTCGGCAGCTCTTCCTGAACCTGGTGACCAACGCGATCAAGTACACGCCGCGGGGAGGGAAGGTGGAGCTCAACCTCCAGCGCGTGGACGGCCAGGCCCAGTTCTCCGTGAAGGACACCGGGATCGGGATCGCGGCGGCCGACCTGCCGTTCATCTTCGAGCGCTTCTGGCGTGCCGACCGCGTGCGGTCGCGGTCGTCCGAGCGCAGCGGATTCGGGCTGGGGCTGGCGATTTCGCACTGGATCGCCCAGGCGCACGGCGGGCAGCTCACCGTGCAGTCGCGGCTCAACCGTGGGAGCACCTTTACCGTCACGCTCCCCATCTCCGACGGCACCGTCACGGCGGTCGCCGAGTCGACGGAACATGATCCGGTCCCGGCGCCGGCGCTGGTGAACTGACCCGATCGCCCGTCGAGAATGCTTCTCCCGGCCGGCGCCTAAGTGGCGTCGGCCTTGTCGTTTGGCGGAGCTGAGGTCAGGCGATGCGTGATGTGCACCTGTCGGGCGGTGCGTCGGGAGTCGAGGGGAATTCTAACGCGCGCTTCATCGATTCTTAATGGAGTCGCTATTCCGTGATAAGCCGCCCGCCGTAGAATCGTCCCGTCCACTCACAGACGCTGTTCTGCCAACGAGTCCCGACGGTCGAGGGTTATGTTCAACAACCTGGTCGAGTCCAAGCGCAAGAAGCAGCGGAGCCCTGCCGGGGTCTTCATGTCGTTCGTGCTGCATGCCGGCATGATCACGCTCGTGGTGTACGCGGGCGGTCATGCGGCGCAGGAGTTCGAGAAGCCCAAGCAGGAGAAGGTCGAGTTCGTGGAGGTGAAGAAGGACGAACCGCCTCCGCCCAAGAACGAGCCGCCTCCGCCGCCGCCCCCCGATGTCGTGGCGGCACCGCCGCCGCCCAAGGGGTTCCAGATCCTCACCGCGCCGGTGGAGATCCCCGACGTCCTTCCGGACATCGACCTCTCCAAGAAGGTGACGGACGAGGCCGACTTCTCGGGTAAGGGCGTGGCGGGCGGAACGTCCAAGGGCGTCGAGGGCGGCAAGCCGCAGCTCGTGGCCAACAACGACCAGCCGTTCTTCGAGTTCCAGGTGGAGAAGCCGGTGCAGGCGCTCCCCGGCGGCTCGCAGCCGCGCTACCCGGACATCCTGCGCCAGGCCGGCGTCGAGGGCGAGGTGCTGGCCCAGTTCGTCGTGGACACGACGGGTCGCGCCGAGATGAACTCGTACAAGGTGCTCAAGACGACGCACGAACTGTTCGGGAACGCCGTCAAGAACGCGCTTCCCGGCATGCGCTTCATCCCGGCCGAGGTCGGGGGCCGCAAGGTGCGCCAGCTCGTGCAGCAGCCGTTCTCGTTCGCGATCTCGAAGTAAGCGTTCCACACCTCCATTCCTGCTTGGGAGACTAACGGTATGAATCTGGACTTTGCAGAAATCTGGGCGGCGACGCCGGTGTTCGGGAAGTTCCTGTGGGCCGTGCTGGCGTTCATGTCGGTGTGGTCGCTGTCGGTCGGCATGTCGAAGGTCTGGCAGCTGCGCAAGGCGCAGGCCGAGACCGTGAAGTTCGCCCCGGAGTTCTCGCAGTTCCTCGAGGAGGACAACCTCAGCGAAGCGATCAAGCTCGCCGAGGGCTACAAGAAGTCGCACGTCGCCCGCGTGCTCGGTGGCGCGCTGGCCGAGGTGAAGCCGCTGATCATGGACGGCTCGGTGACGGTCGCCGACATCAACACGGCGGAGCGTGCGGTCGAGCGTGAAATGCTGCTCCAGC
>CAZVDJ010000541.1:0-3759 GCA_964626245.1 uncultured Gemmatimonadaceae bacterium | reverse complement strand
GTCCCACCGCACCTTGGCCCGCACGTCCTCCAGGTTCGCGTCGTAGTGCTGGTTGATCTGCGCCAGGCCGGTAAGCCCGGGCTTGACGCGATGGCGGAAGCGGTACTCCACGATGTCCTCGCGCAGGCGCGCCACGATGCTCGGGCGCTCCGGCCGCGGCCCCACGATGTTCATGTCGCCGCGGATGATGTTCCACAGCTGGGGAAGCTCGTCCAGCCGGAACTTGCGCAGCACCCGGCCAAGCGGCGTGACGCGCGGATCGTTCTCCTGGGCCCACACGGCGCCGGAGAAGCGCTCGGCGTCCACGCGCATCGTGCGGAACTTGAAGATCGTGAAGACCTGGCCGCCCAGGTCCTCGTGACGGCGCTCGCGAAGCGCCAGCGTCTCGCGCCAGCGTCGGTCGAGCCCCACGCGCGTCTGGGCGTAGATGATCGGGCCCCGCGAGGTGGCGCGAATCGCGATGGCGATCAGGACCAGGATGGGCGAGAGCAGCAGCATCCCGGCGCCGGCGATGCAGACATTGACCACGCGATTGAGCGCTTCGGAGCGCTCGCGCGGGATGACCTCGTCGATGAGCGGGCGATCCACCGTGCGGGAAACGTCGACCGACCGCGGCCGCTCGAAGGCGCGCGCGGCGTCCCCCAGTTCGCCACGCCGCACCTTGCGGCCGGCGGGCGTCGGGATGCGGGTCGGAGTGTCTCCTGCGGACTGCGGCACGGGCGACTCGGTCAGCGAACGCGTGAGGGAACGCAACGGGCGGTCACGAAAAGGGATCGAGGGGCGCGAGCGTGAGGTGACGGCGAAGGGGATCGCACGACCGGCACACGGCCGCTAGAGGCGCGTGCCCCGGCTTCTGCCATTGTTGCTGAACATCCGGATCAGGAAGAAGAGCGGCGCGACCACCGCCATCACCCGCGTCCAGTTCTGCCACTGCGAGACCGACGTGAGCATGGGGACCTCGATCTCGTCGCCATCCCGCAGCGAGAGGTCGCCCACCGTCCGGCCAAGTCGGATCGCCTCCTGAAAGGCGTTCTTGTCGATGATCGTCTTGCCCGACCGCTTGATCGTCGCCTTGTCGAGCTGTGTGTTGGGCCCCAACCCGCCCGCCGTCATGATGACGTCGGTGAGCGACTGGTCGACGGGAAAGGTGAGGAAGCCGTTCCGCGCGACCCCGCCGGTCAGGGTGAGCCGCACCATCCCGGTGGCGTTGACGGTGGGATTCTTGAGATAGCGCCCGAGCTCCTTGGTGAGGAACTCGTTGATCTCGGAATCCAGGACCCCCGAGAGCGAGATGTCCGGAATGTTGGGCATCTGCAGACGTCGGTCGCCGCGCACCGTGAAGGTGTCGGTGAGCGAGGAGTCGCCGAGCACGTTGATGTAGATCCGGTCGCCCGGCAGGAAGTCGCCGTTGCGCAGGCGCTGGCGCAGCGCCGTGGCGTCGCCGAGCAGCTTCTCCCGGGACTTCTGGTCCGGCGCGGCCGCTGCCGCCTGCTCCGTGGCCCGCGCCGCCTGCTCCAACTCGGCACGGGTTGCCTGGCGGCGCCCCTCCCCAAGGGAACTCTGGGCCCATGCAGTCGCACCCGAGCCCGCGACCGTCAGGAAGACGAGCGCGAGGACGATGCGACGAGTGGCCCGCTGTTGTCGAATGTTCATACGCATGTGGTGCTATGCACCCTTCGTGCTACCAGTCGGCCCGGTGCGATGATCCCCCACCTCATACTTGTCATACGGGCGCACGTCTGCGAAGTGGGTCACAGGCGACGCATTGGTGCACGGATGTGGCGGCTGACCCACAGAATGTAGCCCGCGTTTCGCCGACGCTGCACGCCGGGTTGACGGGCGTCCCTTGGGGCAGGGCCGGGCGTCCCGAAGCAGTAAACCCGCGCGCCGGCACGTAATGGACGACCGAGGCTCGCACTCGTCGCACCGGGCGTGGGGGGATGCTCCCTGTGGCGCGACCGCAGCATTCCCGGCGCCGGCGTCCAGATCTTCGGGCGTTGTTCAGGGAAAGCCACTTGGCGACGTCGTCCATTCGTCCCTGCACGACTCCTGCATCGTGGTCCCTCTGCGCTGAAGACCGGCGCGGTGTCCCCCTCGTCTCTACCCGAGACCGCACCACTGCTCGAGTCCGCCATGAGCGCCAATCGCCACGAAGCGACACCACCGCCCCTCATCCTGCTCGCCAACGATCAGGAGTGGTCGGCGCGTTCGCTCGAGAGCGTCCTCGGCCCGCAGGGGTTCGCCTCCGTGCGCGCGTACACCGGTCGCCAGGCGCTCGAGCTTGCCAGGCGGGTGCATCCCGACGCCGTGATCGTCGACGCCGGGATGCCGGACATCAGCGGCATCGAGATCTGCCAGCGACTGCGCGATGACCTCGAGTTTCCGCGCTCGACCCCCATCGTGGTGACGACGGCGGGACCCGCCTCGCGTGCCCAGCGCCTCGAGGCGCTTCGCGCCGGGGCGTGGGAGTTCCTGAGCCAGCCCATCGACGCCGAGTCGCTGCTCCTCAAGCTCGACCACTACGTCCAGGCGCGCCGAGAGATCGATCGCTCACGCGAGGAGAGCCTGCTCGATCCCGCCACGGGCCTGTACAACGCACGTGGCCTGGCGCGACGGGCCCGTGAGATCGGCGCGGATGCCACCCGTCGCCGCGCGCCGCTGGCCTGTGTGGCGCTGAGCCCGACGCTCGACGCCGGTGACGAGCAGGAACTGGATCCGCGCGTGGCGGAGCACGTGGGTGACGTCTGTCGCCGCACGGCGCGCTCGTCGGATGCGGTGGGGCGACTGGGGCGGAGCGAGTTTGCCATCATTGCTCCCGCCACCGATCAGGGTGGGGCACGGCGACTCGTGGAGCGCCTGAAGGACCAGGTGGAGTCGCTCCCGCTGGTGATCGACGGGGCGCATCGGCCGGTCCGCTTCAAGGCCGGGTACTACGCGGTTTCCGACTTCTCGCAGTCGTCGGTGGATGCGGTCGAGCTGCTGCTGCGCGCCGCCAGCGCGATTCGTCAGGTGCACAGCGCCGACGCGGTTGACGCGGCGCGCGCCTACGAGTCGGTGGAGATCAGCGGCTCGCGCTAGCAACGCCCCGCCCCAACGCGAGCGCGCCCCGGCGAGTGCCGGGGCGCGCGTGCCATCCACGAAGCGAGGCGCGACACGAGGCCGAGAGCGTGACTACTCGCGGCCGGTGCCGTTCGTGCTGCCGTTCCCGTTGTTGGAGCCGTTGCCGTTGCCGCCGCCCGAGCCGAGCAGCGCCGTTTGCTCCTCCGCCCCCTCCAGCGCGCGGTATCCCTCCAAGTAGTAGTAGTACTTGAACTGTGGGAGGTCGCCGATGTCGTTCAGGATCGTCCCGATCAGGCGGATCGGCATGCGGTCCAGCACGTTGAGCTTGGCTTGCGCGAGCTTGCGATCCGTCTCGCCCGCACGCAGCACGATGACCATGCTCCCCGTTGCCGTCCCGATGGCAAACGGGTCGATGCCGGCTCCCAGCGGCGCGGTGTCCACGATGATGGCGTCGAACTGCGCGCGCAGTTCGCGCACGAGGGTCGTCATGCGCTCCGAGGCGAGCAGCTCGGGGCCGTGGCGCCGCCGCGTCCCGCCCGGGAGGATGGAGAGATTGACGTGCTGCTGCGTGGGGCGGACGACGTCGCTGAGCACCGCCTCGCCCGCCAGGTAGTCGACGAGCCCCGGCGACTGGTCGCAGGGCGAGAAGATCTCGTGCAGCGCCCCGCGACGGATGTCGCCGTCCACGATGAGGGTCCG
>CAZVDJ010000540.1:0-3763 GCA_964626245.1 uncultured Gemmatimonadaceae bacterium | reverse complement strand
GTTTCGGGATGCGACACGGCCCCGGTCATCGACGACCGGGGCCGTGTTGTTGCTGGCGGCTGGGGATTCCCGGGGGTGGGCGCCGGTGCCCCGCCGGCACGACGGTGGAGGCATCGGGCAGGGCAGCCGGCGCTGGAGTCATCCGCCGGCTGCAACCCCCCGGCGTTCAGAGCCCCTCGAGCCCCCGGGCGAGCGCCAGGTCCTTGGTCGTGATCCCGCCGCTGTCGTGCGTGGAGAGCGTTGCGGTCACGCGCGAATAGCGAATGTCCAGGTCGGGGTGGTGGTTCATCGCCTCGGCCAGGTCGGCCGCCCGCCGCACCCAGTCGATCGCCGCCGGGAAGGTGGCAAAGGTGTAGGTCTTCACCAGGGTTTGCCCGCGGCGCGTCCATCCGGGGAGCGTCCCCAGTTCGCGCTGGATCTCGATGTCGGAGAGCGGGGGCAGCGAGGGCATGGCGTCACGCGAAGGGTGGAGGGCGATGCGCGGCTCAGCGCGCGATGGGGGGGCGCCGCTGGTGCCAGTGCGTCTCGCGCTGGAACGCGGCGCCGACGGCGAGCACCGCGTCGTCGCCCTCTTCGGGGCCGAAGAACTGCAGGCCGATGGGAAGCCCCTTCGCCAGCCCGCACGGGACGCTGAGCGACGGAAGCCCCGCCAGGTTCTGCGGGGCGTTGAAGCGCGTGAACGCCTCCACCGTGTTCACTTCCTTGCCGTTCACCTGCACCCCCGCGTCGTCCACGCGCGGTGGAAGGGCGGGGAGGGTCGCCCCCACCAGGATGTCGACCTCGGTGAAGACCTGCGCGAAGCCGGCGCGCACCGCCTCGCGCCGCGCCATGGCGTTGAGGTAGTCGAGCGCGGAGTGCTTGTAGCCCCCCTCCAGCCGCTTGCGCAGCTGCGGGCCGTACGCCGACGGCGTCTTCTTGAGGTAGCGGTCGTGATAGGCGATGGCCTCGCTGGCGGTGATCACCCCCGACGCCTCCTGCGCCCCCTCCAGCGCGGGGATCTCGACCTCGCGCAGGTCCTTCACCAGCGGACGCAGCACCTTGAGCGCCTTGTCGATCGCCTTGGCCACCTCGCCGTCCAGGTCGCGCAGGTGGTACTCGGAGATGCCGACCACCAGCCCCTTGCTCGACTGGCGCAGCGCCTTCACGAAGCGATCCATCCCCTGCTTGGTCCCGGTCATCGCCCCCAGGAGGAACGCGGCGTCGGCCACCGTGTGCGCGATGGGGCCCACGTGGTCCAGCGACGGGGAGAGGGGGACGATTCCTTCGTTAGGCAGCAGGCCGTACGACGGCTTGAAGCCGGTCACGCCGCAGCACGCCGCCGGGATCCGGATGGAGCCGCGCGTATCGGTGCCCACCGCCGCGGCGCAGAGCCCGGCGGCCACCGCCGACGCCGAGCCGCCACTCGAGCCGCCCGCCACGTGCTCGGCGTTCCACGGGTTGCGCGCCGGGCCGAAGTGCTCGTTGACCGAAGTCACGCCTAACGCCACCTCGTGCAGGTTCGTCTTGCCGAGGATGATCGCCCCGGCCTTGCGCAGCCGCCTGACCACTGGCGCCTCGTCGCCGGCCGGGATCCCCTCGCCGAAGATCTTCGACCCGGCGGTGGTGGGGGCGTCGCTCGTGAGGATCAGGTCCTTGATCGCGATCGGGACGCCGGCCAGGGGGCCCGGGTCCTTCTTCTGTGCCACCAGCTTCTCCACGCGTTCCGCCGATTCGAGCGCCGCCTCGGCGCTCACCGTGATGTACGCGTTGAGCGCGGGATTGTGGCGGGCGATCGCGTCGAGGATGTCACGCACGAGCTCGACCGGCGAGGCCTGCCGGTGCGTGACGGCCTTGGCGATATCCTGGAGGTCCGTGAAGGGCGTGAGGGCGGACATGCGGTTGTTGAGCGTCAGTGCAGGCGGCCATACGTTTCGCGCGTGGCGCGCGCGCCGCTCGTGAAAGATGATCGGTCGCCGCCGATTAGGCGACTCGTGCCCCCGAATCATCCCCCATGCGACGCCTGCTCGCCGCACGCCGTCGGATCGTCGGCCTCGCCGTGCTCGCCTCCCTCGCGGCCTGCGAGCGGCCGCCGCAAGGCGGGACGCCGGGCGACCGCGTCGCGGACGAGCCGCCGGGTGCCACGGCTGGCGCCACGACGGACGCCGGCGCGCCGCCCGTGGCCCCGGGTGCCCCGCCCGCCGGTCAGCTGCAGGGCTGGTGCGCCCAACCGCCCCGGAGCGGACACGCCTCGTTCGCGGCCGTTGGCGTGGCCGACCCGTGGTTCCGGGCGTACGCGGTCGCACCCGGCGTGGTCGCGCTCTACGAGCCGTACAACTTCCAGGAGGTCATCTCGTACCTGGTGCAGGGCGAGCGCGAGGCGCTCCTCTTCGACACGGGCATGGGGATGGGACGCATCGGGGCCACCGTGCGCGCGCTCACCCGCCTCCCCGTCGCCGTGCTCAACTCCCACACGCACCACGACCACGTGGGCGGCAATGCGGAGTTTGCCGACGTGTACGGGATGGACACCGACGCCACGCGCCGGCGCGCGCGGGGCACCCCGCACGCCGAGGTGGCCGGCGAGGTGACCCCCGCCGCGCTGTGCGCCGCCCGGCTCACCGCCCCGTTCGACACCGCTGCCTATCGCATCCGCCCGTTTGTCATCACGCGCACCGTGCGCGACGGCGACGTGATCGACCTGGGCGGCCGGCGGCTCGAGGTCCTGCACGTCCCGGGACACGCGCCCGACGCGCTCGCCCTCCTCGATCGTGCGCACGGGCACCTCTTCACCGGCGACACCTTCTACGAGGGGCCCATCTGGCTCTTCTCTCCCGGCACCGACACGGCCGCCTACGCACGGAGCCTGGATCGCCTCGCCGCGCTCGCGCCGTCGCTGCAGGCCGTCTTCCCCGGCCACAACACGCCGAGTGCCGATCCCCGGCGCCTGGTGCAGCTGCGCGATGCGTTCCGGCGCCTGTCGCGCGGCACCGTTCCCCCCAGCCGCGCCGCGGGGGACACGCGCGAGTACGAGGTGGACGGCTTCACCTTCGTCCTCCCTCCCCCCTCGACCGACGGGCCGCCTGCGCACAAACTGCCGGCCGGCAGACCGCCAGCCGGCGAACCGCCGCTCGGTGAACCGCCGCTCGGTGAACCGCCTATTCGTGACGACATCCCCGCCTCCCACGCCGCCCCCTTTCTTCGTGCCTGCACCTGACGGAGCCGCCATGTCCTCGTCGCACCGTTCGCCCTGCCCACGCCGCGCGTTCCGCGCGCCCTTTACGCTGCGCACGCTCGCCGCTTCGGTGGCGTCGGTCGTCGCCGCGAGTACCCTCGTCGCCGTGCGCCCGGCCAGCCTGCCGGCGCAGGAGGGGCGCCTTACGCCTGCCGATCTCTTCCAGCTGGAGTACGCCGCCGACCCGGCCATCTCGCCCGACGGTGCGTGGATCGCCTATGTGCGCCGCTGGAGTGATCCCATGACCGACCGACGCTACAGCAACATCTGGGTGGTGCGGCGAGACGGGAGCGGGCATCGCCCGCTCACCTCGGGGAAGTTCAGCGAGGACTCGCCCGCCTGGTCGCCCGACGGGACGCGCCTGGCCTTTGTCTCCAACCGTGGCGGGAGCGCGCAGCTCTGGGTGCGCTGGATGGATACCGGCGATGCGATGGCCCTCACGCACGGAAGCCACGCGCCCGCCGCGCCCGCCTGGTCGCCGGACGGGCGGCAGCTCGCCTTCCTGCAGCTGGTCCCGCGTGCACCGCTGGTGATCGGGACGCCGTTCACGCC
>CAZVDJ010000539.1:0-3772 GCA_964626245.1 uncultured Gemmatimonadaceae bacterium | reverse complement strand
GCCATCGCCGGGCTGAGCATGGGCGGATACGGCGCCGTTTCCCTGGCGCTCCGCTATCCCGACGTCTTTCGTGCCGCTGCGTCGCACTCGGGGGTGCTGTCGCCCGCGTATGCCGGGGCACAGCCCTTCGATGGGACGCCTCGTTATGCGGCGAGCGAGTCGGCGCTGCGCGCGGCGCACGGTGAACGCATGTGGCCCCTCATCTCGCCCGCCTTCGGACGCGACACGGCGGGATGGATGGCGCGCGAGCCTGCGCGCCTCGCCCAGCGTCTCGCGGCGCGCGACCGCGCACGCTTTCCCGCCATCTTCATCGATTGCGGCACCGAGGACGGGCTCATCGACCACTCGCGCAGCTTTCGCGCCGAGTTGCAGCGGCTGGGCGTGACCCCCGCCTATGCCGAGTGGCCGGGCAAGCACGACTGGTCCTACTGGACGCTGCACGCGCGCGAGAGCCTGGCGTGGATCGCGCGACAGGTGTCGGGGGACTGAGCGCCCCGCTCGGCTGTCGTCGCCCCGCGTTGCGCCGTAGCTTCACGGCATGCCGCCCTTCTTTCCGCAGGTCACCGGCACCTTCCGGCTCGAGGAGCCGCCCGCCCTTCGGCGCTTCTCCATGTCGCTGGTGGAGATGGCGCTCGTCACGGGCGTGGTACTGCGACTGGGATGGGCGCTGGCGTTCACGCAGGGGCCCAGCGACTCGCTGCTCTTTGCCGGCGCGGTCTTCGCGCTCCGCTTCATCGCCCTGTTCGGGATGGCGGCGTTGCACCTGGGCAACTTCACCCTCCGCCACTGGGTCTGGCGTGCCCCGCTCTTTGCCGCGGTCGAGGCGCTGGCCGAGGCGCTGACCTCGCTCGGGCTGATCGCGCTCCATCGCGAACCGCTGGGGTCGGCGCGGGCGACGTTCGCCGACTGGCCGGCCATGGCGAGCGGGACGCTCTTCTGGCGGCTGGCGGCGGTCATCGCCTTCTCCTTGCTGCTGGCGGGGGTGGTGCAGCTGGTGCGGTACAGCCTGCTCAAGCGGGCGCACCGCGACCACACGGTCGCCGCGGTGCACCACGAGCGTCCGTCCGAGCCGCGAGGGGCGGAACCCGGGGGACGCGAGCCGCGCTCGCCCGCGTAGTGCCGGTGCGCGGCGGCCCTGCCTGGCGCGGGCCCCTCGCCTGCACCGGCCGGCGCGCCTCTCCCGCCCGTCGCCATCGCACCAGGCCCTCGCGCCGACCTTCACCCCCTGCCGCCGTGCACTACACCCGCCTTGGCCAGACCGGACTCGTCGTCTCGCGCATCGCCCTGGGCTGCATGAGCTTCGGCAGCCGCCAGTGGCGCCCGTGGGTGCTGGAGGAGGAGGCGTCGCGTCCCTTCTTCCGGCGGGCCGTGGAGCTGGGCATCAACTTCTTCGATACCGCCGACGTCTACTCGTTAGGTGTGAGTGAGGAGATCACCGGGCGCGCGCTGCGAGAGTACGCGCGGCTGGACGAGGTCGTGGTGGCGACCAAGGTGCGGCTCACGATGGGTGATGGCCCCAACCGCGTGGGGCTCTCCCGCAAGCACATCATCCAGTCGTGCGAGGCGTCGCTGCGGCGGCTGGGGGTGGAGCGCATCGACCTGTACCAGATCCACCGCCACCACGCCGAGACGCCGGTGGAGGAGACACTCGCCGCGCTGGACCACCTGGTGCGCCAGGGCAAGGTGCTGTACCTGGGGGCGAGCTCGATGTACGCGTGGCAGCTGATGAAGGCGCTGTCGACGAGCGAGCGGCATGGGTGGGCGCGCTTCGTGAGCATGCAGAACCACTACAACCTGGTCTACCGCGAGGAGGAGCGCGAAATGCTCCCGCTCTGCCTCGACCAGGGGATCGGCGTGATTCCGTGGTCGCCGCTGGCGCGCGGGCTGCTCGCGGGCGGGCGCACCCGCGGCTCGCACGCGTCGACGCCGCGCGACGCGGGGGACGCCGGCTTGTCCGGGCAGCTGTACGATCATCCCTCCGACTGGGACGTGGTGGAGGCAACGGTTGGCGTGGCGCGCGCGCGCGGGGTGCCGCCCGCGCAGGTCGCGCTCGCGTGGCTGCTCTCGCGCCCCGGGGTCGTCGCGCCGATCGTGGGGACCACGAAGATCGAGCAGCTCGAAGAGGCGGCGGGGGCGGTGGAGCTGACCCTGTCGGACGACGAGCGCGCGGCGCTCGAGGCGCCGTACCAGCCGCACCCCGTTCGTGGCTGGATGGACGGCGCCGTGGTGCATGCCGCCCCGCCGCGGTAGCGGTTGGGGGGGCGGGGGGAGGCGTACCCGGCGCGGCCCGTGCGCGACGCGTGCTCTCGCGTGCGGCGCGGGGCGGGTGAGGCGGCCTGTTCGACTCCGGCCGGCCGCCTGGTGCAGCGGGGGGCCCCCCCCGAAATCCAACTCTCACCGACACGCCCCCGGCCGCAGCATCATTTCCTTCCCACCCGTACCATCTTCGTGCGGGACGGCCGAATGCTCGGCGCTCCCCCCCACCCACGCGCCTCCGCCTCCCGCTCCTACTCAGCTGCAATGACCGCGATCCCCATCCGTCCCCGCCCCCTCGCCCTCGCGCTGGTCGCCGTCGTCACCGCCTCGGCGCTCGACGCCTCGCGCGTTCCTGCGCAGTCGGCACCTGGTGCGCCGGCCCGCCCCTTCGGCACGCAGCGCGAACAGGCCGAACAGCAGCAGCGGTGGCTCAAGCGCCGCATGGAGACCGTGCTCCCCGCGCTCATGCGCAAGCACAAGGTCGACCTCTGGGTCATCCCCATGCGAGAGTACAACGAGGACCCGGTCTTCTCGTCCATCGTGTCACCCACCACCTTCGCAGCCCGCCGCCGCACCATCTACGTCTTCTTCGACAAGTGCGCCGCAGCAGGGACCGCCGATCCCGGTGATGGTTCGTGCATCGAACGCCTCGCACTCGGCGGCACGTCGCAGGGCGGCGTCTATCGCGAGTACCGCGCGAAGAAGACGATCGACAACCCCGTGGGCGGTCGCCAGGCGGAGCTGTGGGGCGACTCGCAGTGGCTCCTCCTCAAGGAGGTCCTGGAAGAACGCACGCCGCGCAACATCGCCATCAACGTCTCCCGCACCCATGCCTTCTCCGACGGGCTTACCGCCGGCGAGCTGGAAGGGATGACGACCATGATCGGCAAGCCGTGGACCGATCGATTCGTCCGTGCCGAACTGCTCCCGCTCGAACTCATCGCCACGCGCCTGCCCGAGGAGGAGGAGTTCTACGGCCGCCTGACGAAATACGTGCACGACCAGGTGGCCCGGATGTTCTCGAGCGAGGTGATCACGCCGGGAACGACGCGCACGCAGGACCTGGTCTGGTGGTGGCGGCAGCAGCTCAACGACGCGGGACTCACCACCTGGTTCCAGCCGTCCATCGCCATCCAGCGAAAGGGGTCGCTTCCCGAACTGCTCGGTGACAACCCGGTGATCGAGGCCGGCGACGTGCTCTGGTGCGACGTGGGGATCACCGCGCTTGGGCTCAACACCGACACGCAGCACAACGGCTACGTCCTGCGCGACGGCGAGAGCGAGCCCCCTCCGGGAATCCGGAAGGCGCTTGCCAATTCCAACCGGCTGCAGGACATCCTGTTCGAGGAGACTCGACCGGGGCGCAGCGGGAACGACGTGTTGCGCGGCACGCTGGCCAAGCTCAAGGCCGAGGGACTGATGGGGACGATGTACTCGCACCCCATCGGCAAGCATGGGCACGGCGCCGGGCCGCTCATCGGACTCTGGGACTACCAGGAAGGTGTCCCCGGCCGAG
>CAZVDJ010000538.1:0-3775 GCA_964626245.1 uncultured Gemmatimonadaceae bacterium | reverse complement strand
CTGCGCTCCGGCGGTGGCAACACCTCCACGTCCCTCTCCTTTGGCGGCAACGACCCGGTCCTCGGGCAGCGCATCGGCTACCTGTTCAGCGGCACGTATTCCATGACGCAGGACGTACGCACCGAGCAGCGCCGCGCCCTGGCCAATCGCGGCTCACAGCCGGGGGAAACGATCGAGTTCGACCGGTTCGAGGGCGAGACGGGGAACAGCAGCGTGCTGTGGGGCGGCATCGCCAACTTCAGCACGCTCGTGGGCGGCACCACGCGCCTGATGTTCAACAACACCTTCAACCGTACCTCCGACAACGAGGCCCGGGTGAGGCGCTGGTCGTTCGAGACGATCGGCCTCCCGGTGCACATCCAGAAGAACCAGTACGTGGAGCGTAGCGTGCGCTCGCACCAACTGGCCGCCGAGCACCAATTCGGCGAGCAGCACCGCATCGACTGGTACGTCACCTCGTCGGCCGTGGCGCGCAACGAGCCCGATCGCTCGGAGTTCATCTCGGCCATCGAGGGGGGAAGCGGCAGCAACGAGACGCTGCGCTGGCTCAACACCGGCAACGGCGGCGCCGTGCGCACCTTCGGGTCGCTGGATGAGGAGTCCAACGAGGGCCGTGCGAACTACCAGCTCACCTTCAACGCGCTGGGCAGGTCGCACATGTTCAAGGTGGGCGGGCTCCATCGCACCACCACGCGCAACGCGCAGACGTACGCCTTCTCCATCTCCGCCCCCAACGCCTCGCAGGCGGAGCGCGCACTCCGTCCCGAGGAGATCTTCGACGGCCGGTTTGCGGCGCGCCAGAATTTCTGGGAGATCGTGGCGCTGAGCCAGGGCGGCAACTACGACGCCGACGACAAGCTCTCCGCCGGCTTCGCCATGGTCGAGCTGGGGCTGAGCGACCGCTTCCGCCTGATCACCGGCGCCCGCTACGAGCGGGACGACCTCACCGTCAACGCCCAGTCCACGCTGGGGTCGCCCGTGCGCGTGAACAAGCAGTGGAACGACCTCCTCCCCTCGGCGGCGCTCAACGTGAAGCTGGGCGAGTTCCAGTCGCTGCGTTTCTCCGTCAGCCGCACGCTGGCGCGCCCCGAGTACCGCGAGCTCTCGCCCGTGGCCTCGCGCGACGTGCTCAACGCCGACGACGTGCAGGGGAACGAGAACCTCGAGCGCACGCGCATCACCAACGCCGACGTCCGCTGGGAGCTGTACCCCACCGAGGCGGAGGTGCTGAGCGTGAGCGTCTTCGCCAAGCGCTTCGATGATCCCATCGAGCGGGTGTATCGCGCCGGCAACTCGTCCAACCGCACCATCGTCTTCGTGAACGCCGACGCCGCGACCAACTATGGCGTGGAGCTCGAGGCACGCAAGTCGCTTGGCTTCCTGGCCAGCGCGCTCACCCCGTGGACGGCGTTCACCAACCTGACGTTCATGGAGAGCGAGATCGACCTGGGCACGCAGCAGATTGCCGCGACCAACGCCAGCCGGCGCATGGTGGGGCAGGCGCCCTACGTCGTGAATGCGGGGCTCACGTACACATCGGGGAGTGGGCGCACCAGTGGCACCCTGCTCTTCAACCGCACCGGGGAGCGCATCGACGCCGCCGGCGACCAGCCGCTGCCCGACATCGTGATCAAGCCGCGCGACCTGGTCGACGTGTCGCTCCGGTTCCCGCTCGTTGGGGCCTTCGCCGGCCGCCTCGATGCGCGCAATGTGCTGGACGCGCCGTACGAGGCCGTGCAAGGGACGGTCACGCGCGAATACTACCGGCAGGGACGCATCTTCCAGCTCGGCGTGCAGTGGCGCCCATGACACTCGCGTGAGCGGCAGGCGCATCCCGGGCGTCGTGACGAGTCCGTGACCGCGCCGAGACAGAGCACCGACACGCAGGCGTTTCCTTACCGGCCGGATGCATCGACAGCGATGCGCCGGCCGGTTCTGCATCTCCCGCCTTCGTGACCGGCCCGAGCACCGCGTCCTCGCGCTTCAGTCGCTCCTCGCTTCTCACGCGCCTCTCCCTCGTTCCTTCTCCAGGACCACGCCTTCCATGATGACTCTCCGTCCCCGATTCGTCCGCGCGTCGTTCGCGATCGCCGCGCTGGCGCTCGCCGCCTGCGGCGGCGATGACGATCCCGCCGGCCCGGCGATCCCTAACGCCCCCCTGGGCGTGACCGCCACCGCCACCGGGATCTCCGCCATTCGCGTCTCCTTCTCCACGGCTGCCGGCATCAACTCCTACAACGTCGAGCGCGCCGAGGGAGCCGCCGGCACCTTTGCCCAGGTGGGAACCGTCGCGGCCCCCGCCACTCCGGGCACCGTCAACTATGACGATTCGGGGCTCAAGGTGCAGACGCTGTATCGCTACCGCGTGATCGCCGTGCAGGGCTCGCAGGTGAGTGCCCCCTCGGGCGAGACGAGCGCCACGACGCTCGCCTTCGGCACGTTCACCAGGGACATCACCGCCGACATCACCGCCAACCGCACGCTGTACGCGGACACCACGTACACGCTCAAGGCCTTCATCCACGTCGGGAACGGGGCCACGCTCACCATCCAGCCCGGCACGATCATCAAGGGCGACGAGCGGTCCGCGCTCTTCATCCTGCGCGGCGCCAGGATCAACGCCGTCGGCACCGCCGCGGCGCCGATCATCATGACATCGTCGAAGTCGGTGGGGCAGCGACGCGCGGGTGACTGGGGCGGGTTGATCATCGTGGGCAACGCCACCGTCAACAAGACGACGGCCAACCCCGAGGTGGAAGGAACGGGCACCAACGGCACCACGATCGAGAGCGGCAAGAACTACGTGGTGACCTACGGGCAGGGGACGACCGACACCGACGACAGCGGCGAGCTGCGCTACGTGCGTGTGGAGTTCGCCGGCTTCGCCCCGCGCGCCAACCAGGAGCTCAACTCGTTCACCTTCGCCGCGGTGGGAAGCGGCACGCGCCTCTCCTTCCTCCAGGCGCTCTACGGCCTGGACGACGCCTTCGAGTGGTTCGGCGGCACCACCACCGCGACCAACCTGGTCTCCTACGAAACCGGTGACGACCACTTCGACATGTCCGAGGGGTTCCGCGGACGCCTGCAGCACGTGATCGCGCTCCAGTCCGCGACGATCAACATCAACCCGCTCCCGGGCCAGAACGTCTCGTCCGATCCGCAGGGAATCGAGAACGACGGCTGCGACGGCGCCGGCTGCAACAATGGCTTCGACTCGGCACCGTTCACCACGCCGGTGGTGGCCAACTTCACGCTCATCGGGTCGGGCAACCTCAACGCCGGTTCCGGCACGTCGGGCGGGATCGGGATGCTGCTGCGCCGCGGTACCGGCGGTTACTACGTGAACGGTGTCGTAGCCCGCTGGCCGCGCGCCGCGATGTCGGTGCGCGACGCCAACACCTTCGCCCGCGCCGGGAGCATCGCCACCCCCGACCTGGCCACCGCCGACCTGGCCCTCCGGAACATCTACGCCACCGAGAACGCGGTCGCCTTCGAGACTGGCACCGGACGCTTTGCCTTCGACGCAGCGGGCAATGCCATCGACGCTGGCACCGCGGCCACCGCGTCGCTCTTTGCCGCCTTCCCGGCCACCATCGACAACGCCACCACCGCGGCCGCCTTCGACTGGACGCCGGCGGCCAACGCGCCGATTGCCGCCGGGGGGCTGGCCACGTTCACCGGCAAGCTGGCCACCGCGGCCGGCACGGCGGTGACGGGCACGGCCGGAGGACATCGCCTTCCTGCTCTATCCGGGCTGCACGGCGCTCGACTTCGT
>CAZVDJ010000537.1:1871-3777 GCA_964626245.1 uncultured Gemmatimonadaceae bacterium | reverse complement strand
CTCGAGCGCGCGGCGCCGGCGGGGTGCACCTAACGCGAACGCGCCGAGACGCGCCTCGGGCCTTTGTCCCCGCCCGTGGCTTCACACCGCAACCCGCGGCTACGACGCGTCGCCGGCCGACGCCCCCTTCGCAAAGTGCTTGCGGAACTTGGCCAGCTTGGGGGCGATCACGAAGGCACAGTACGGCTGCCGCGTGTGCTGCCGGTAGTAGTTCTGGTGATACGCCTCGGCGGGATAGAAGACCGGGAGCGGCGCCACCTCGGTCACGATCGGGGCGTCGAAGACGTGGTCGGCCGACAGCTCGTCGATGATCGCTCGCGCTTCGCGCGCCTGCTCGGCGTCGTGGGTGAAGATCGCCGACCGGTACTGCGGCCCCACGTCGTTCCCCTGCCGGTTGGGCGTGGTGGGGTCATGGATGGCGAAGAAGACCTCCAGCAGCGTGCGATAGCTCACCCGGGACGGGTCGTAGGTGAGCTGTACCACCTCGGCATGCCCGGTCTGCTTCCCGCACACCTCCTCGTACGACGGGTTCTCCACGTGACCACCGGCGTAGCCGGAGACGATCCGGCTCACCCCGTCCACCTCCTGGTACACGGCCTCCAGGCACCAGAAGCACCCGCCGCCTAACGTCGCCATCGCCGTCGTGCTCGTCATCTCATCCCTCGGAAAGTCGGGGTCCGCGAGAAGAATACCGAAAGTGGCCGATTCGCTCCCGCCGGGGCGGGCTCGCCGCCCCCCTCCCCCTCCGCTAGCTTGCCCGGCATGACGCGCCCCGCCCGGATCCTCCTCGCCCTCGCGCTCGCCATGGCTCTCCTGCCGGCGGGGCGCGCCAGCGCGCAAATGGTCTCGCGCCTGGTGGTGACGCTGGGCGACAAGACGGTCGCCCTGGACGGCGCCGGCTACCAGCGCGGCAACGCCGCGGCCGACGTCTGGGTCGTCGAGTTCGCCGACTTCGGGTGCGGCTACTGCGAGAAGTTCTTCCGCGAGACGCAGCCGGTCTTCGACTCGCTGTACATCAACAAGGGGAAGGTCTTCTGGAAGTTCGTCCCCTTCACCATCGGGATGTTTCCCAACTCCGGACACGCCGCCGAGGCGTCGATCTGCGCCGCCGAGCAGGGGAAGTTCTTCCCCATGCACGACGTGCTGTACGACAAGCGCAAGGAGTGGATGAAGGCGTCCAACCCGCGCGGCCAGATGTCGGCGTATGCGCAGCAGGTCCGGCTCGACATGGCGCGCTTCGGCAGCTGCATGAAGGGGAAGGCGGTGGGCGAGCAGCTGGCGAAGAACAACGCCCTGGCGCGCTCGCTCTTCGTGCGCGGCACCCCCACCTTCTTCATCAACGGCGAGGTGGTCCCCGGTGCGCTCCCCACCGATGTCTTCGTGCGCGGCATGGACGCCGTGATCAAGGAGTACAGCGGGCGCGGCAGCCGGCGCTGAGCAGTGTGTCCTTCGGATGAAGCACGGCGGGGGCGTCGCGATCGCGCGGCGCCCCCGCTCGCCGACAGGGCGGCGCCTGGACTACTGCACCGCCCCCTTGAGCTTGCGCTCCAGGAAGTCCGACGTGGCCGCGTTCACCCGGCGCAGGTTGGCGTGCCGCATCCAGTGGTGCGTGTCGTCGACGATCACGATCTCCTCGAACGTCACCCCCTGCGCCGTCAGGCGCTGCACCAGGTCGACCGTCTGCGAGAAGCGCACGTTGCGGTCGTCGTCGCCGTGGATCAGGAGCACGGGTGACTTCCACGTCGACACGCTGGACACGGGCGACGACTGCCACGCCACCTCCGCCGCGCGCTCGCGGTCGGTGGGCTCGAATCGCGACGCGCCGGACATCGCCGACGCCAGCGCCGCGCCCGCGCCCGAGGTGGGGGCCGCCATGTTGTGCACGCCGTGGATGTCGACGCCCGCG
>CAZVDJ010000537.1:0-1861 GCA_964626245.1 uncultured Gemmatimonadaceae bacterium | reverse complement strand
CCACCTGCGGCAGCGTGCGCAGGTAGAGCGCGGCCGCCTTGACGTCCCGGTACTCGCTCGCGCCGCGCGCTCCGGCGTCGGGGGGCTGGTGGAACTCGTAGCCGTACCCGATCCCGAGCCGGTAGTTGATGGCCAGCACCACGAAGCCGCGCGACGCCAGGTACTGGTTCATCGCGTAGGCATTGGAGTAGTAGTCGGAGTAGTGCCACCCCAGCAGCATCTGGCGCGGGGGCCCGCCGTGCACGTAGACGACCGCCGGCCGCCGGCCGCTGCCACCGGCATCGAACAGTTGGGCGTGCACCACCACGCCGTCCTCCGCCGTGTACTGCACCGCCCGGGGCGTCACCAGCCGCGCCGACGGGAAGTCGGCGGGGAGCCGGTCGGCGGCCAGGGTGCGCGCGCTGCCGCCGCCTAACGGGGCAACCATCGGCAGCGGCGGACGCTGCGCCGTGGCGCCCAGGAAGGCGACGGTCGCCCCGTCGCCCAGCACGACCGGTGTCCACTCCAGCCCCGTGCCGGGGGTGATCACGCGCGGCGCCGCACGATCCACCGGGACGGCCACGACGTGCCGCCGGTGCAGGTCGCCGGGCGTCTCGCCTGCGTTGGCGGCAAAGACCAGCGTGCGCCCGTCCGGCGAGAGGCGGACATACTCCGCCATGTAGTTCCCCGGCGTGAGCAGCAGCGGTGCTCCCCCCGATTCGGCGATGGAGTACAGGTGCGGCCAGCCGTCCATGTACGACAGGAAGACGATGCGTCCCCCAGCGGCCCAATGCAGGTTGGTCCCGCCGTGCGTATTGGGGACCGAGCCCCGCAGCGTGTTTGGGGACGTCCAGAGCGCCCGGGCCTCGCCCGTGCGCGCATCGGCCGTCCACAGCGACCAGGCCGAGGGCCGCTGCTCCAGCACGTTCTGCGCAGCGCCTCCAGCCCCGGGACGGCGCACGAAGACCAGGCGCGTGCCGTCGGGCGACCAGCGCGGTGAACCGTCGCGGTTGGTGGTGGGCGCCACCCAGGTGATGGGCTCGTTGGGTCCGCTGTACACCCCCACAAAGGCGTGGTCGCCCCGCCCCGAGGTGAAGGCGAGCCTGTCACCCGCGGGCGACCAGCGCGGGTCGCCATTGCTCCCTCGCGCCGTGAAGAGTCGGCGCGCCGGCGCGGAGCCGTCGATGGGGCCCACCCACACCTGGTTGTCGCGCGGGTAGGCCCCCGGGGCGCCCCGCGGCGACACGACCGGCTCGTCACCCTCACCTAACGACTTCGGCTCCCCGCCCTCGAACGGGACCACCCACAGCTGCACCCGCACCGGCGTTGGCATGGCGGTCGGGTTCACGGGGAGGGCGTCGTCGAAGTTGGACCCATGGTCCCCGCCGCGGACATAGACCACCATGCGCCCGTCCGCCGACAGCTGCACGGAGGTCAGCTCCTGGCCGTCGTCCTCGGTGTAGTTCGTCAGCCGGCGCGGGGTGAAGTCAGGCCCCTCGGCGACGTACAGGTTGCGCAGCCCGCGCTCGTTGAACGCCCAGACGATGCGGTTGGCGCGCGACGCGGCGTTCAACTCGTTGGGAAACGGATAGCTGGACAGCCGGTCGATGGTGATCGGCGCGCCCCCCTGCCCTGTCGAGGGCTGCGCCGCCTGCGCCGCTGCTCCCGCAGGCAACATCGGGACGGCGGTGCGCACGTCGGGTTAGGTCGGGCGGCTCGCGTCGAGCGTCAAGGGAGGTCGGCGGGCTGCACGGTGGGCCCCGGATCCTCTCCGAGCACGACGTTGTCGATGAGGCGGGTGGTCCCGTACCGCGCGGCGATGGCCAGGAGCACGCGGTCGGGCGCGGTACCGGCGAGGGGAGTCATGTCGTCCGGGTGGGCG
>CAZVDJ010000536.1:0-3786 GCA_964626245.1 uncultured Gemmatimonadaceae bacterium | reverse complement strand
CCGTCTCGACGGTGTCGAGCGTCCGGCCGGCGTCGGCCAGGAAGTCGTTGACGGGGACGTGGACCGACGGCGCCGTCAGCCCGTTGGCCTTGAGGGCGTCGGCCACCTGCTTCGGCGTCCGGCCGAAGTAGCCGGCGAACTCCACCTCCTTGTAGCCGATCGACGCCACCCGTGCGAGCGTGGCCTCCACGCTCTTCTGCATCTCGCCGCGCACGGTGTAGAGCTGCACGCCGCAGCGGCGCACGGCAGCCGACACCGCGCCGGTGTGGCCCGTGGGCAGGAGGTCCGGCGCCGCGGGGCTCGCGGATGACTGCGCCATGAGGTCGCGCACGAGTGGCGTGGCGGCAGCTCCCAGGATGGACACCTGCGCCATGCTCTTGAGGACGGATCGACGGGAAGTCACGGCTCTCGACTCCGGAATGGGAAGAAACGACGCACGGGTGGCGTCCGGGTCGAACGTACCCCGAACCGCCACCCGTTGTCCAGCGAACCCGGCGCCGGCCGCTCCCTACCGAATGATGCTCGACGTATCGCCCGGCAAGAGCAGTTGCCGGTGCGCCCACCACGGCGCGATCCCGTTCTTCATCACGCGCTCGTGAAAGTCGCGCAGGTTGAAGTCGCCCCCCTGTCGCGCGCGGTAGTCCGCGCGCAGCGTGAGCATCGCGCGCTTGCCCAGGAAGTAGCCCCCATTGGTGGGGTCGTACACCACGCGCGACGCCTCCTGCAGCGCCGCGGGGCCCGGGATGTGCGCGTGCTCCTCGAAGAACCTGGCGCCCTGCTCGATGCTCCACCCGTTGGTGTGCACGTTGAGGCTCACGATGAGCCGGCAGATGCGCGTCATGGACTCGGTGAGCTGCGCCATGGCGTAGCGCGGGTCGTCGCGCTTGAACCCCTGCTCCACCACGAGGTGCTCCGCGTAGTGCGCCCATCCGTCCTGCCCGCTCGACGGCTGCGGGAAGGGATTCAACCCGATCCAGATGCGCCGCACCTTGCCCGGCGTTTGCCGCATGAACAGCGCGTGCACGAAGTGCCCGGGCATCGCCTCGTGCGCCGACGTGATGGTGAGCGACGGATAGTTGAAGCGCTCGAGCCAGACATCCTGCCGCGCCTGGTCCCACTCGGCGTTCGCATCCGTCACGTAGTAGATGGACGCCACCGGCGTGGGCTCCAGCGGTGGCGAGGCGTGCATCGACGCCAGCCCGATGTCGAATGGTTTCGACGGCTCAACGATCACCGGGTCACTCCCCGGCAGCTGCACGAGTCCCAGCGACAGCACGAACTGCTGCAGCTCGCTCACGACCTGCCGGGTGGCGGCCACCAGCTCGCCGCGGCGCGGGTGGTCGCGCCGCACCTCGAGCCAGACGTCCATCGCCGAGCGCGTGGAGTCCACCGCCCGCGCCTTCTCCTCGAAGAGCCGCTGCTCCAGCGCCAGCTCGCGCTGCGCGATCTCCAGCATCCGTTCCGCCGGGACGTCGAGCAGCTCCTCGGCGGCGTAGCGCGCCTGCACGTAGTCACGCCCCAGTGCGATGGGACCGTTGGCGCGCGGAAGGATCGTGCGCTCGTACTCGGCGATGAAGGCGTCGATCGCCGTGCGCGCCGAACGCGCCTCCACCATCATCGAGTTCCAGGCCTCGCCGCGAGGCTGATCGAGCGCGACACCCAGGTCGTTGGCCAGCATCGCGCTGGCGCCCCGGAACATCGACAGCCCGCGCTCGGCCAGGATGCGCGGCGGGTTCCGCAGGTTGGTGCGGGCCGCGTCGAGCAATGCGGGGACGCCACGCAACTTGTCGCGCACGCGCTCCATCCGCGCCTGCGGGGGTGCGCTGGCCATCGTCATCAGGTTGTGCACGCCGTCGGTGATGGCCGAGGCGTAGATCATCGGGTTGCGCTGCCAGCTGCGCGCCACGTCCAGGTCCAGGATCCAGCCGTCGATCACGCCGGACAGGATGCGCTGGTCCACGCGCTCGTCAGGCGTGAGCTGGTCGCTGGCGATGCGCCCGAGGCGCCCCTTCATCTCGCGGAACCAGGCGAGTTGCTTCGCGATGTTGGCCGCCGAGAAGTCCTCCAGGCGGTCGTCGTGCATGTGGAGGCCGTTGCCGGCCGCGATGGATGGATAGAACGCCGCCCAGCCGTCCAGGTACTCGTCGACGAAGGCCACGAGTTCGCGGGACGCGGGGGTCGAGGTGCCGTAGGTGCTGGCGCCCGAGGAATCGTCGCGCGCCTCGCTGTCGGCACCCGCGCGTGCGCCGCACCCGGAGGTGGTCATGGTGAGCAGCAAGGCGGCGAGGGCAGCAGCAAGGCGCGCCCGTGCGGCGCGCCGGGGGGCGGCGAGTTCTCGCCTCATCTAGGGTCCTTTCGTGGCCACGAGCTCGATGGCCTTGGCAAAGGCGTCGATCTCGCCAAGGGTCGTGTAGACGTTGGGCGTTACGCGAATGGCGCTGAACTCGTTGGGCACGACCCGGGCCCGCACGTGAATCCGGTGCCTGGACATCAGGTAGTCCACGAGCTGCGGCCCCGTGAAGCCATCGATGGCCAGGGCGCCTAACGCGCACGACTGCGCGTCGTCGTCGGGGGTGAGCAGGCGGACCCTGGGGAACTGCGCCACGTGCCGCGCCCAGCGGCGGCGCAGGAAGCGCAGGCGTGCCGCCTTGCGCTCCGGGCCGATCGCCTCGTGGAAATCGAGCGCCTCGGTGATCGGGTTGCGGATGTGCACCGGAAAGGTGCCGATCGCCTCGAACTTCCGGATGTTGTCGTCCATCTCGGCCGGCGCGGCAAAGAGCGGCCAGATGTTCCGGATCTTCGACCGTCGCACGTAGAGGAAACCCGTCCCCACCGGCGCCGAGAGCCACTTGTGCAGCGAGGTGCCGAAGTAGTCGCAGTCCAGGTCGTCGCGCGTGAAGGGGAACTGCGCAAAGGCGTGCCCGCCGTCCACCACCACCTCGAGCCCGCGCGCGCGCGCCATGCGGCAGATGCGCTGGACCGGGAAGACCTGGCCGGTGGTGAAGGTGACGTGCGAGATGTGCAGCACCTTCGTGCGCGGCGTGATCGCCGACTCGAAGCGCTGCACCAGGTCGTCGTGCCCGGATGGCGGAACGGGAAAGGTGATGCTCCTGAGCACGATCCCGTCACGCCGCTCGCGGGTGCGCCACGCCGTGTGCATGGACGGGTAGTCCTGCGTGGTGGTGAGCACCTCGTCGCCCCGCGACAGCGGCATCCCCAGCTGCACGGCCATCAGCGCCTCGGTGGTGTTGCGCGTGATGGCGAGTTCCTCGGCGTCGCAGCCAAAGCGCGCCGCCAGGCGACGGCGCACCACCTCGAACTCCGGGTACAGCATCTCGTCCACGTAGTGGGACGGGCTCATGTTGGTGAGCGTGAGGTAGTCGAGCTGCGCACGCTGCACGCTGCGCGGCGACGGCGCCACCGAGCCGTTGTTCAGGTTGACGTTGTTGCGGTCGACGGTGAACGCCTGTTGCACCTGGAACCAGAAATCCTCGTCGTCGGCCAGGTCGGCGGCAGCGCGCGATGGCTGGTACGCGGCGAGGCGCTCGGCCAGGTGCAGGGCCGACGGCTTGAGTGTCACGAGGCCCGCGCCGAAGGCTCCCGCCTGGCTCACGAAGGCACGACGAAGCACGAGAATGGAGAGGTCGGGGGGATGGTTGAAGGTGCCCAAGGTTACGGGTGCCGGCGCGGGGCGGTAAGGTCCGTCCGCCGCCGCCGCGCGAGGTGCCGGCGGCGCATCCCAGCGGCAAGTTGGCCGGTCGCGCTGCCGCCCCGCGCGCCCTGCCC
>CAZVDJ010000535.1:0-3786 GCA_964626245.1 uncultured Gemmatimonadaceae bacterium | reverse complement strand
GCGGGGCCGGAGCGCCGGCCGCGACACCGGCACCAAGTCTGGCAGTGCTCGACGTGGAGATGCGCACGCTCCTGATCGAGGAGGGAGTGGTCGTGCGGGGGCTCGACGTGGCCCGCGTGGTCGCGGTGGCCACGGGACAAACGGTTCGATGGAGCGAGTGATGCCCGATCGTGCAATTCGGTGGTTGCTGCTGGCGACGGTGGCCGTGGCCGCGTGTGGCGAGAAGAAGCCGTCCGATCCCGTCGCGGCGCGGGTGGCCGACGCCATCCCGCGACTGGAGGAGGCGACTGGGCTCAAGTTCAAGACGCCGCCCAGGTTCGAGGCGCGCACCAAGGACGAGGTGCGGCAGTTCCTCGAGAAGCGCTTCGCCGAGGACATGCCCGAGGACGAGGTGACCGGGAGCGAGCGGGCCTACAAGCGCCTGGGCCTCCTCCCCGACACCCTGGACCTCAAGAAGTTCATGCTCGCCCTGCTCACCGAGCAGGTCGCCGGCTACTACGACCCGGCCACCAAGGTCCTCTACATCGTGCAGGGGGCGGGCGACGAGATGGTGAGCGTGACGGTGTCGCACGAACTGGTGCATGCCCTGCAAGACCAGTACTTCAGCCTCGATTCGCTGCAGAAGGTCAAGCGCCGCAACGACCGGCAGATCGCGGCGCAGTCGGTGGTGGAAGGGCAGGCGACCTTCGAGCAGCTGGCCAGCATGCTGGGGAGCGGGACGATGGTGGCCAACCTCCCCGGCGGCTGGGATCGGGTGCGCACCATCATCCGGGACAACCAGTCGTCCATGCCGATCTTCTCGTCGGCGCCCACGCTGATCCAGGAGACGCTCCTCTTCCCGTATCTCTCGGGTGCGGAGTTCATGCGCAACTTCAAGGAAAAGCGCGTCGGGGTTCGGGTCTTCGACGAGATGCCGGTCTCCACCGAGCAGGTGATGCACGACGACCGCTTCTTCGTGAGCCGTGACGACCCCACCGTCGTCACCTTGCCCGCGCTGCCGGGACGGGTGATCTACGAGAACGACCTGGGCGAATTCGAGACGCGCCTCTTCCTGTACGAGCACCTGAAGGACCGCGACGCCGCCTACCGCGGCGCTGCCGGCTGGGACGGCGATCGGTACGCGTTGTTCGAGTCGGGACGGGGCGAGGGGTTGGCGTGGGTCAGCGTCTGGGACACGAGCGTCGATGCGGCCGAGTTCTTCGACCTGGTCGACACCTCCATCCTCAAGCGCTTCGACAACGTGAAGCCGTCGGAGGCGACGCAGACGACGCGCGTCTACTCGGCGCGGGGTCGCACCATCGCCGTCTCGGCGGGTGACGTGGGCGGCCGTCCCGTGGTGCTCTACGTGGACGTCCCGGCCGGGGCGAGCGTTCGCGTGCTCGACCTCTCGAAGGTCACGCTCGAGGAGTAGGCGTGGCCGAGGTCACTCGCCGGCCGGCGCCCGCCCTGGACGGGCTCGCCGTCCCGCAGCCGTTGCGTCCCGAGGACGAGGCGCAGCGGATTGTGCGGCTGCGGACGATGAAGCGCTGGGCGCTGGGACTCCTCGTGCTCGCCTCGATCATCTTCGTGGTCGCGCGCTACTTCGAGGCACGGTTCCCGTGGCTGGGCATCGTGCGCGCCACCGCGGAGGCGGCGATGATCGGCGGGCTCGCCGACTGGTTCGCCGTCACCGCGCTCTTCAAGCATCCGCTCGGGATTCCCATCCCGCACACCGCGATCATCCCCAGGCGCAAGGACAAGGTCGGCGCCACGCTCGGCGCCTTCGTGCAGAAGAACTTCCTGCACCGCGACGTGATCGTGGTCAAGCTCCACACGCTGAATGCCGCAGAGCGCATGGCGCGCTGGATGGTGGAGCCTGACAACTCGCGCAAGATCGCGCGGCAGCTCGCGCGCTCGCTGGCCGCGGCGGCCAACGTGCTCAAGGACGAGGACGTGCAGGAGGTGATCAGCAAGGCCGTGATCGGTCGCGTGCAGAAGACGCAGGTGGCGCCGCTCATCGGGCGGCTGCTCTCCGTGCTCACGGCCGGCAACCGTCACCAGGCGCTGCTCGACGACGCCATTCGCCTCCTCGCCAAAGGGATCAGCGAGAACCAGGACCTGATCCGGGAACGCGTGGAGAAGGAGAGCCCGTGGTGGATCCCGGGGGCCGTGGACGACAAGATCACCGCGCGCATCGTCACCGCCCTTGAGCGCACCATGCAGGCGGTGCACGAGGACCCCAACCACCCGTTGCGTCATCGATTCGACGCAGCCATCGACGAGTTCATCGTCAAGCTGCAGGCGTCGCCCGAGGTCATCCTCAAGGCGGAGCAGATCAAGGACGACTTCCTGCACGCCGAGGCGGTGCGGCAGTTCAGTGCCTCGCTCTGGTCGGACGCCAAGGCGAGCATTGCGCGCCACGCCGAGGACCCCGACGGCTTCAACCCCGAGACGATCGAACGCGGCCTCACCGCGTTTGGCGGCGCGATCCTCGCCGACCCGGTGTTGATGGAGAAGGTCGACGCCTGGCTGATCGAGGCGGTCGTGGCGATCGTCGAGCGCTACCAGGACGAAGTGGGTGAGCTGATCGCCGGGACCGTGCGGCGCTGGGATCCGGTGGCCACGTCGCAGCGCATCGAGCTGGCCATCGGGCGCGACCTGCAGTTCATCCGGATCAACGGGACGCTGGTGGGCGGGCTGGCGGGAATGCTGCTGTATCTGCTGCAGCGGGCGTTCTGAAGGGCAGAAGACGAGAAGACGAGAAGACGAGAGGGGCGCGATGCGTGGGAATGAACGGCCGACATCGCCGGTGAATCGCGGATGCACGGGGCGTGCTGCATCAGCGTGGTGGTGGTGCATGACTGGCCGGACGGTCGTCGTGGCCATTGCGCTGGCGGCCGCGGCGGAACTGCCGGCCCAGCTACGGGCGCAGGAACCGACGAAGCTGGGGGCGTCAGTGGCGCATCTCGGTGCCGCTCGAATCCGCATCTCCGGCAGCGGAGTTGCGGGTGCCGAGTCATTCGTTGGTCTCGCGGGTGCTGAGTCGCTTTCTGACGGCGGAATCGTCGTCGGAGACAAGCAACTCGTGCAGGTGGTCCTCTTTGATAGCTTCGGGCGCTTCGCGCGCACGATCGGTCGAAAGGGACGCGGCCCGGGGGAGTATCGGGAGGTAGACGCCATACGCCTGCGTGGCGATACGATCGTCGTCATCGACGGACGTACGGCTGCCCATCTCTACCTGGCGTCGGGCAGCTGGCTGCTCTCCCGGCGCTTGCCGACCGTGGGCGGATACCTCACCAATCCCGCCATCGGATACATGGGAGGCGACCGATTCCTCCTCCGAATGAGGCCGGTCGCTCCGCCGCCGCGGCCTAACGTCGTCTTCGAAGACTCCATCGAGCTGTGGACATGGGACGGCACGAAAGCTCCGCAGCCACTCAAGACGATTCCGGTGGGCCGTCAGCATCGCCATCCGTCGACGCGGGCATCCTACCCCACGCTGTTCTCTCCGCTGACGTCCTACGCATTTGCCGGCGGCCGCATCTGCTACGCGCACTCTCGCGAGTATCGCGTGCGCTGCCTCGACGCAAGCGGCCGGTCTCATGACGCTATCGTAGAGTCACGCGTCGGCGCGAAGGTGACCCCCCGCGAGGTGGCGGCGGCGCGCAGAGTCAGGGCCGGTTACGACGCCTCGGGTCACAACAAGTACGCCGAGCCGTCGCTCCGCGAACACCGCGAACGCGTTGCGCAGCAGGCCGCCGCCGAGCCGATACATCCGGTCATGGGAGAAATCCTCGCCACGGCCGA
>CAZVDJ010000534.1:0-3799 GCA_964626245.1 uncultured Gemmatimonadaceae bacterium | reverse complement strand
GTCACTCCTCGTGTCGTCGTCGTGGGCCATCTACCGGCTGGCGTACACGTGGCACGGCCTGGAGCGTTTCCTGGACGTCGTGGCAGGACTGCCGCTGGTCAACGCCTTCCTTCGCCTCCCGCTCGACGTGGTCCGCATCACCGACGTCGGCTTCCTGGGCTTTCGCCGGGACAGCCGCGGCGACGCCACGTATGCAGACGACCTCTGGGCGACCGCTCGGCAGCACGCCTCCGACACGATCGCACTCCCGGTGGAGACTCTTCCGCGCTGGGAGCGGGTCCAGCGCGCGCTCGCCGCGTTGCGCGAGGGATGGGAGAGCGCGCGAGCGCGCCCGAATACCGGAAAGGAGAAGGATGTCCCGATCGAGGGCGATCCCGCGCCGGCCGAGCGCGCGCGCGCGTGGCGTACGCTCGAGGAGTACGTGGCCTGCGAGGTTGTCCTGTACGTCGAGGGCTACCTCCGCAACCTCCGCCGCCTCTGCTTCTTCCTCTTCGCCTCGCTCCTGATCCTGGTGCTCGTGAGCGCGCAGTACCCCTACCAGCCGCGCAGCATCGTGGCGCTCGCCTCGCTGCTGCTGCTCGTGGCAACCGTGGTCTCGGTCTTCTGGGTCATGGTGCGCCTCAGCCGCAACGAGACGATCAGTCGCATCTCGCGTACCGAGCCCGGGCGCGTCACATGGGACACGAGCTTCGTCCTCAACGTCGTCACCTTCGGCGTGGTCCCGCTGCTGGCGTTTGCGAGTTCGGAATTTCCGGCGGTCCGGACCTTCCTGTTCTCATGGGCGGAACCGCTCGTGCGGGCGGTGGCGCGGACGTAGCGGCGCGCGCCGTGACGGGCGCGCGCTATCCCGACAGCACGGGGAGCCCGCGGATCTTCTCCTGCCACTCGCGCGGCCCGCTCTCGTGCACATTGTGCCCGGCGGCATCCACCGCCACCGTGACGGGCATGGCCTCCACCTCGAACTCGTAGATCGCCTCCATTCCCAAATCAGCGAAAGCAACCACGCGCGACGAGCGGATCGCCTTGGACACCAGGTAGGCCGCGCCACCCACCGCCATGAGATACGCCGCCTTGTGCTTGCGGATCGCCTCCAGCCCCGCCGGGCCGCGCTCGGCCTTGCCGATCATCGCGATCAGCCCGGTCCTGTCGAGCATCATCTCGGTGAACTTGTCCATGCGCGTCGCCGTGGTGGGGCCTGCCGGTCCCACGGCCTCGTCGCGCACCGGGTCCACCGGCCCCACGTAGTAGATGACCCGGTTGGTGAAGTCGACGCCCGCCGGCAGCGACTCACCCTTGGCAAACAGGTCGGCAATGCGCTTGTGCGCCGCGTCGCGCCCGGTGAGGAGCTTCCCGTTGAGCAACAGGCGGTCACCAGCCTTCCACGTGGCGACGATCTCGGGCGTGAGCGTGTCCAGGTCGACCTGCCGGGCGTTCACGTCGGGCTGCCACGTCACGTCGGGCCAGTCCGAAAGCTGCGGAACCGGGAGCGTGGCGACGCCCGATCCATCCAGCGTGAAGTGCGCGTGGCGCGTGGCGGCGCAGTTGGGGATCATCGCGATCGGCTTCGACGCCGCATGCGTCGGGTAGTCCCAGATCTTCACGTCGAGCACCGTCGACAGGCCGCCCAGCCCCTGCGCCCCGATGCCTAACGCATTGATCTTGTCGCACAACTCGATCCGCAGCTCCTCGATCCTGTTCTGCGGACCGCGGGCCTTGAGCTGCGCCATGTCGATGTGGTCCATCAGCGACTCCTTGGCCATCACCATCGCCTTCTCGGCCGAGCCGCCAATCCCGATGCCCAGCATCCCGGGCGGGCACCACCCGGCGCCCATCAGCGGGACCGTCTTGAGCACCCAGTCGACGATGGAGTCGCTGGGGTTGAGCATCGCGAACTTCGACTTGTTCTCCGATCCGCCCCCCTTGGCCGCGAGCTTCACCTCCACCGTGTTGCCCGGGACGATCTCGCAGTGCACCACGGCCGGGGTGTTGTCGCGCGTGTTCCGCCGCGAAAAGGCCGGGTCGGCGACGATGGAGGCGCGCAGGACGTTCGACGGCTCGAGATAGGCGCGCCGCACCCCTTCGTCCACCATCTCCTGCACCGACATCGTCGCGTCCCAGCGCACCTCCATCCCCACCTTGAGGAAGACGACGACGATCCCCGTGTCCTGGCAGATGGGACGGTGCCCTTCGGCGCACATCCGCGAGTTGGTGAGGATCTGCGCGATGGCATCCCTGGCCGCCGGCGACTGCTCACGCTCGTACGCATCGGCCAGCGCGTGGATGTAGTCCAGCGGATGGAAGTACGAGATGTGCTGGAGCGCGTCGGCGATCGACTGGATGAAGTCGGCTTGTCGGATGGTCGTCATGGCCGGAAAAATAGGGCCGTGCCTCGGCGGGAGCGATCCCCGCGGCGTGGCGTGCGCGGCCGCCCGCGGGGATTGACACGCGGGGCGAAAGGCGGAGAGTACGCCACACGTCGTCCCGCGATCGCGTGTCGACCGAGCGATTCCGGCCCCCAGTGGCGGGGGATGGCCGAGGCGAGGTCGCGGCGCAGGGTTGGACGGGGACCGCAATCGCGGCACCCCGCACTGCCGTTAGGCAGCCACCGCGATCCACGGAGAGACCCATGAAGACGTACGGCGCAGAGTTCTTCGGCACGTTCTGGCTGGTGCTGGGCGGATGCGGCAGCGCAGTGCTCGCCGCCGCCTTTCCCGACGTCGGGATCGGGCTGCTCGGCGTCTCGCTGGCATTCGGGTTGACGGTGCTCACCATGGCGTACGCCATCGGCCATGTCTCGGGCTGTCACCTCAATCCGGCCGTCTCGGTCGGTCTCTGGCTCGGAGGGCGCTTCTCCTCGAAGGAACTGCTGCCGTACGTGGTGGCCCAGGTGCTGGGCGCCCTCGCGGCGGGCGGCGTCCTGTACCTCATCGCCAGCGGCAAGGCGGGCTTTGACGCCTCGGCCGGCTTCGCCTCCAACGGTTACGGCGACCATTCGCCGGGCGGCTACTCCATGCTGTCGGCGCTCGTGACCGAAGTGGTGATGACGGCGTTCTTCCTCCTCATCATCCTCGGGGCCACCGACGCGAGGGCGCCGCAGGGCTTCGCCCCGCTCGCCATCGGACTTGGCCTCACCCTCATTCACCTCATCAGCATCCCGGTGACCAACACGTCGGTGAACCCGGCGCGCAGCACCGGCGTCGCCTTCTTCGCCGGCGGCTGGGCGCTGGGGCAGCTCTGGCTCTTCTGGGTCGCCCCCCTCGTGGGCGCGGCGATCGGAGCGACCATCTACAAGTTCATCGCCACTCGCGAGAGCTGACGACGGCGCCGTGACACCACCTCGACGGGGCGGGCATGCAGGTCGTGCCCGCCCCGGTTTCCTGCGCCGGCCGCTTCGCACGACTGCACTCCGGTCCGCCGCCGCGCGCTGGTGCAGATGACCCATGCTCGCGCATTTCGGCGTCCGTATCCTCGACGAGCGCTTCGCGAAGGCGGGGCGCGCGCCACCGGTGTGGCGATCCACTGACTCGAGGACACCCCCATGTCGAAGCGCAGCGTCATGCGATGGATTGGACGGATCGCGGGCGGAACGGTAGCACTCGTCCTGCTGAGCGCGGCGTCGCTCCACGGGCTCTCTGCCCGTCGCGCCTATACGAAGTACACGATTCCCGAGCATGCCCTCGTCGTCGCCACCGACTCGGCGACCATCGCGCGCGGCGCCCACCTGGCGACGATCCGCGGATGCAACGAGTGCCATGCCGCCACCATGGCCGGCCGGGTGATGGCCGACGACCCCGCCATC
>CAZVDJ010000533.1:0-3816 GCA_964626245.1 uncultured Gemmatimonadaceae bacterium | reverse complement strand
GGGGCACAGTTCGGCGGGGGCGTACGGGCCGTGCTCGCGCACGCGCTGGGCCATCGACATCCCGTCCACGTACCCCATCACGAAGAAGACGAAGTCCCCCACGTCGTCGGCGCGATGGATCGGCACGATGCTCGGGTGCGACAGCGCCGCGGCCGTGCGCGCCTCCCGCAGGAATCGCTCGCGGATCACGGCGTCGCTCGCCAGGTGGTAGGGGAGCGTCTTGATCGCCACCGGCCGGTCGAGCTTGAGGTCGCGCGCCAGGTAGACGATCCCCATCCCGCCGCGGCCGATCTCGCGCTCGAGCTGGTACTGCCCGTCGAGGGCCCGGGCGAAGGCGAGGGTGTCGGGACGCGGGGCAGTCATGGAGTCGGGGATCGGGTCGCGTGCGCGGCCGGGCACTCCCGGCGGCATCTCCTACGAGCGAAAGGTGTCGGGAGATGCCGGACGCGGCGAGGGGCGTGGCCCCCCAGTCAAGTTCGGCCGCGGCCCGGTCGAGAATCAGTTCGGACCCCGCTGCGGATCCCGCTGCGGACCCCGCCCGGAACTCCCCGTCGTTCGACCTTCCTTCGCCCGCCCCATGCCGTCTCGCCGCTGTCCCGCAGCCCGAGGCGCTCTGCCGCCACGCCGAACCGGACGCCCGGCCTTCACCCTCATCGAGCTGATGTCGGTGATGTCGATCGTGGGCATCCTGGCCTCGATGGCGATCCCCAAATACGCGGAGATCGTGGAGCGGGCGAAGGTGGCCAAGGCCATCGGCGACCTCAAGGCAATCACCACCGACCTGCAGTCGGCGGACTCGCTCCCGCCCTCACTGGCGGCGATCCAGCGGGGCGGGATGCTCGACCCGTGGGGTCGACCCTACGTGTACAACAAGTTCCCCGTCAGTAAGTCGAAGGCGCCGCCCCCGGGCGCGCGCAAGGACCGCTTCCTGGTCCCCATCAACAGTGCCTTCGACCTCTACTCGATGGGCAAGGACGGGAAGAGTGTCGCCCCCCTCACCGCGGCGCAGTCGCGGGATGACGTGATCGTGGCGAACGACGGCGGCTTCTTCGGCTTGGCGAAGGCCTACTGACATGGTGCGGGCCCTCGGCTTCCTCCGTACGCGCGTTGGGCGGCGCTACCTCGCGGTGCACCTGCTGTCGGCGCTCCTGCCGATCGCGGCCACCGGGGTTCTCGCCTATCACTTCGTGCGCGAGCAGGTGAGGGAGGAGGCGGAGGGGCGGGTCTCGCGACTCAGCAAGCAGCTTACCCTGGCGACCCTTGCCTCGCTGTCGCTGGTGGCGCGCGGGGCGGGAGGGGCGGAGAGCGACCCGGCGCTCGCTGGTCCCGCCGCCGTGGGCGTCGCGGGACGCCGGACCTATCCGCTGGCGGAGGGCGTTCCGGCGGCGCTGGTGCGAAGTGCGAACTCGCGGCTGTTCTCGGACGACGAGCGCCTGCATCTGGAGAGCGGGCGCCCGCTTCTCGTGGTGGTGCCTGGCGACGAGGATGCGACGATACTCCTGGCGACGGCTGCCGCCCAGTCGGCCGCGCAAGCCGCCGGGGGCGAAGCCGAGGCGGAGTGGCATCAGGCCAATGGGTCGCGCCTGTGGGGAGGGGCAGACGAGAACATCGCCGCGGACGAGGCGACGTATTGCCTGGTGCAGGCGCATACCCGCGCCCGCGTCCACTGCGCGCCCGGGATGACACCGTGGATGGTGAGCCTCGCGATCGCCCACTCGGGGACGGGGCTGGAAACGCGGCGTGCGACCGAAGTGGACGGCTACTTCGTGTCGTCGCGCGACGTGTACCTGCAGCACGAGTTCGGCACGCCGGCCTGGCGCGCCGTGGTGTTGCAGCCGGCGGATGTCGCGTACGCGCCGCTGGCCGCGTTCCGCCGGATGATGGCGCTCGGGCTCCTGGCGGTGGCGATCCTGATCTTCGCCGTCAGTCACGCGCAGCTGCGGCGGACCACCGAGCCGCTCGGCGAGATCCAGCGCGCCACGACGCGCGTGCAGGACGGCGACTTCTCGCAGCCGGTGTCGGTCAGTACCGACGACGAGTACGGCGACGTCGCCCGCTCGTTCAACGCCATGGCCGGAACGCTCAACCGCCAGCTGCAGCTGCTGGGGAACCTGGACGCCATCGATCGCTCGGCGCTGGAGGCGCGCGACACGCGGCAGGTTGCCCTGGAGGCGCTGGGGCGCTTCTGGACCTCCTTGCGGTGCACGCACGCCGTGGTCGGCGTCGGCTCGGCCGACGGCGGCACCGAGTTCGAGGTGACGAGCATGACCCCGCTCACGCTCGTGCCGCGTCACGCAACGGTGACGCTCTCCGACGACGAACGGGACGAGCTCCTGGCCCATCCGCGGATCCTCGTCCTGCGGGAGCCCGGCGCGACACGCCGATACCTTCCGGCCGTTCCGGCGTCGGCGTCCGCGGGCGGCTTCGCGATCCGGCCGCTGCTCGACGACGACTGCCTGGTGGGGCTGGTGGCGCTGCGCTGCGCCGAGCACGCCAACCCCGACGACGCCGACCTCCAGGAGGCTCGCCGGCTGGCCGACCGCGTGGCGCTGGCCCTGAGCCACGTGCGTCTGGTGCGGCGCCTCGATGCGCTGTCGGCCGGGACGCTCGTGGCCTTTGCCCGAGCCATCGACGCCAACTCCCCGTGGACCGCGGGTCACTCCGAGCGCGTGACCCGCGTGGCCATCACGATCGGCCGCAGGCTGCAGCTGCCGGCGTCACAGCTGCGCGTGCTGGAGCGCGGCGGGCTGCTTCACGACATCGGCAAGATCGCCGTGCCGCCCTCCATCCTCGACAAGCCCGGACAGCTCAGCGACGACGAGTGGCACCTCATGCGGCGACATCCCGAGGTGGGCTGCGAGATCCTCTCACCCATTCCCGCCTTCCACGACGCCATGCCGATCGTGCGGTCGCATCATGAACGGCTCGATGGCTCGGGGTATCCCGACGGGCTGCGCGGGGACGAGATCCCGCTGCTCGCGCGCGTGCTCGCGGTGGCCGACGTCTTCGACGCCGTGGTCGGCGACAGGCCGTACCGTGCCGGCATGACGCTCGCCGAGGCCACCGCGCTCATTCGCACGGGAAGTGGAACACACTTCGATCCCACGGTCGTCTCGGCCTTCCTGGAGTCGGTTCGGCGCGGCGAGATCCAGGCCGACCGAAGCGACGGCGCGGCGACGCAGCTGGCGGCCGACCTCGCGGAAGCACGCCAGCGACTGCAGGTGAGCGCATGAACAGGCCTCCGTCCACGGCCCGCGGCGCACCGCTGCGCATAACCCCGTCCGCTGGCGAGCAGGCATCGGGAACCCCTCCGGTCACGCCGGGGGTGCTCACCAACGGCGACCTCGCGACCCCCATGCAGCTGGGCGACTTCATGAACGAGCTCGGCGTCGTGATGCAGCTGCCGCGCCGTCCGACCACGCGGGTCGTCCAGGTGATCCCGGAGCCCACGCCGCGCACGTCGCGCCGTGGCTTGCGGCAGGTCGCGCTTCCCGTGGCTGCCGTCGCGCTCCTGCTCGTGTCGCTCGCCCAGCGCATGATCGTCCCCACCATGTCCGCGGATGTGCCGGCCGTCCTGCATGGCGAGTGGCAGTCGTCGCACGCCGAGTACCGGACGCGCCGGCTGTCATTCAGCGGGACGCACCTGGGCATCGCCCTGGCCCCCGACGCCGCACCGACGCTCCATCGCGTGCGACAGGTACGCACGAGCGTGATGCATGACACCACGGTGGTCGACCTGCTGTACGAGGACGCGGGCGCGCTCCTCCCCTTCCAGCTGCAACACGTGGCGCACCCGCGGCCCAGGCTCACGCTTCG
>CAZVDJ010000532.1:0-3828 GCA_964626245.1 uncultured Gemmatimonadaceae bacterium | reverse complement strand
ACCTGGGCGGCTTCCTGGGGGCGTGGCTATACCTGCGCTGGACCGAGGGGCGCTCACCGGCCAGGCAGTGGCAGGCCAAGCTCGATGGGCCGGCGGTCCACGTGGAATCGCTCGGCGACTGGCGCGGGATCGACCTGACGCGCGTGCACGAGGTGAACCGCGACGAGGTGGCGCGCCTGATCGGGAAGCTCGAGCGCGAGGGCGAGGGGAGCCTCTCGCCGCAGGAGCGCGTCTTCCTGGGGCACTTCGTGCCGCGCAAGGCCTAACGATCGCCTACTGGAACTGCGCCCGGAACTCCTCGAACTGCGCGCGCAGGGCCGCCAGCTCATCCCGCAGCTCGGCCACCGTCCGCTCCAGCGCGGCCATCGCCTCGCCGTGCGTGCGCGCAGCAGCTGCCGGCGCTGGCGTCCCGTCCGCCAGGCCACCGTCCGCCCCCTCGGGCACCACGGGCGCTCCGCTCAACAGGTGGGCATGGCGCCCCTCCTTCTGTCCCGCCCGCCGCGGCAGCCGCGCCACCAGCGCCTCCGGCTCCCGCGCGATCAACCCCTCGAGCGTCGCCTCGAGCCCAGCCGTCCCGGCAAACTCCGCCAGCCGCATCGTGCGCTGGTGCAGCTCGCCGATCGTTTGCGGGCCGCGCAGCATCAGCACGCCCAGCACCGCCAGCTCTCGCGCGTCGAGCGAGAGCGCCTCGCCCAGCAGGTGCATGTACTTGGTCACGCGCGAGCCGGCCGGCTGGATGGCCCGGAGCAGGCTCCGCCTGCGCAGCGCCACGATCCCCTCGGCCACGACTGGCTCGTCCAGCTGCATCACCGGCTCCCGGCTGGACAGCTGGTTGCAGGCCGCGAGCAGTGCACTCAGCGACAACGGGTAGTTGTCGGGCGTGGTCGCCTCCTTCTCGATCAGCGAGCCGAGGATGCGGACTTCGACGTCGGTGAGCGGCGGAGTGAGCATGTCGTGGAGGGGCGTGGGGTAGACGCGTCGCGCTGTCGAGCGGCGTCGGCCGCGCGAGGGGCGGGGGAACGATAGCCCTCGCCGCAGCGGCCGCTCAATCGGCCGCTCAATCGGCATGTCGAGCGGCGTGTCGAGCGGCGTGTCGAGCGGCATCTCGAGCGGAATGTGGCGAGCGTGTCGACAACCGCCGACCGGTTCCGACTCCTCGTTGACGCGACGGACAGGCCGTCGCTGGCGACAGGGGCCGGATGGCTGCACCCTCCCGCGCGCCCGACGCCTCGCTCGATACCCGTCTCACGCCACTCCGGTGGAGGAAGCCAACATGGATCCCCTCAAGACCTGTCTCTGGTTCCGCAGCGAAGCCGAGGAAGCGGCCAACTTCTACGTATCGCTCCTTCCCAACTCCCGCGTGGGGCAGGTGATGCGCGCCGGCGGCGGTGTGGTGGCGGTCGAGTTCGTGCTCAACGGGGCGCCATTCCTTGCCCTCAATGGGCGCCAGGACAATGGCTTCACCGACGCCGCCTCGATCGTGATCCCGTGCGACGCGCAGGTCGACGTCGATCGCTACTGGAACGCCCTGGTGCACGGCGGGACGGAGTCGCAGTGCGGCTGGCTCAAGGACCGGTTCGGCGTGTCGTGGCAGGTGGTGCCCACTGGGCTTGGCGCGCTGCTGGGCGATCCCGACCCGGGCCGCGCCGGCCGCGCGATGCAGGCCATGCTGGCGATGCGCAAGCTGGACATTGACGCGCTGCGCCGCGCGGCCGATGGCGCAGGGGTGGCATAGCGATATTTCGTTCGGCGTGTCGATTTCGGCGACGCTCGTTCGACGCACCGTTGGAGCGGCGCGTCTGGCGACGCCCGACTACACCCCTCAATCGATCGGGAGACAGGACAATGCGCGTGATGGTCATCGTGAAGGCGACCGCGGATTCGGAGAACGGTGTCATGCCGACCACGGAGGAGCTCACCGCCATGGGCCAGTACAACGAGGAACTGGTCAAGGCGGGGATCATGGCGGCGGGCGAAGGGCTTCACCCCAGCAGCAGGGGGAAGCGCGTGCGCTTTTCCGGTGACACGCGCACCGTCATCGACGGCCCGTTCGCCGAGACGAAGGAGCTGATCGCGGGCTTCTGGATCTGGCAGGTGAAGTCGATGGAGGAGGCGGTGGAGTGGGCGCGCCGCTGTCCCAATCCCATGCGCACCGACAGCGAGCTGGAGTTGCGCCAGGTCTTCGAGATGGAGGACTTCGGCGAGGCGGTCACCCCCGAGCTTCGCGAGCAGGATGCCCGGCTTCGCGCGCAGTCCGCGGGGCACTGACCGGACGCGACGGTGGTGCCTGCGCCTGGCGGCGAGGGGGAGTTGCACGTGACGGCATCGGAGGCGTCGGCGGCGCAGACACGCCGCGCCATCGATGCCGCATGGCGCATCGAGTCGCCCCGCCTCATCGCCGGGCTCACGCGCCTGGTGGGCGACGTGGCCATGGCCGAGGACCTGGCGCAGGACGCGCTGGTGCTGGCGCTGGAGAAGTGGCCGGCCTCGGGGGTGCCTCACAAGCCGGGCGCCTGGCTCATGGCGGCGGCCAAGCGGCGCGTGATCGACCAGTGGCGCCGGCGGGGAATGCTCGAGCGCACGCACGCGCAGCTGGGCGCGGAGCGCGACGCGCAGGCGGAGGACGCGGTGGCGGCCCTCGACGCTGCCCTCGATGACCCGGTGGGTGACGAGCGCCTGGGGCTGATGCTCATGACCTGCCATCCGGTGCTGGGTCCCGACGCCCGCGTGGCGCTCACGCTGCGCTTGTTAGGCGGGCTCACCACCGACGAGATCGCCCGCGCCTACCTGGTCCCCGAGGCGACCGTCGCGCAGCGGATCGTGCGGGCCAAGCGCACCCTGGCCGCGGCCCGCGTGCCGTTCGAGGTGCCGCGCGCGGCCGAGCTGGGGGAGCGGCTGGCCTCGGTGCTGGAGGTGCTCTACCTCGTCTTCAACGAGGGCTACAGCGCCACCGCTGGCGACGACTGGCTGCGCCCGCAGCTGTGCGAGGAGGCGATGCGGCTGGCGCGCATCGTGGCGGCGCTGGCGCCTGACGAGTCGGAGGTCCACGGGCTGGTGGCGCTGCTCGAGCTGCAGGCGTCGCGGTTGCGGGCGCGCACCGCCCCCGACGGCGAGCCGATCCTGCTGCTGGAGCAGGACCGCGCGCGGTGGGACCGGGTGCTCATCCGGCACGGACTCGCGGCGCTGGAACAGTCGCAGGCCCTGGCCCATCGCGCGGGACGCGCCCTCGGACCGTACGCACTGCAGGCGGCCGTCGCGGCCTGCCATGCGCGCGCACCAACCGCGGACGCGACCGACTGGAGCCAGATTGCCGCCACGTACGACGCGCTCGTGCAGGTCGTGCCTTCGCCGGTGGTGGCGCTCAATCGCGCGGTGGCGGTGGCCATGGCCGACGGCCCCGCCGCCGGGCTGGTGCTGGTGGACGAACTCGCGCGGGACGCTGCAGCTGGCGGCCCGTTGCGCGACTACCACCTCCTTCCCAGCGTGCGCGGCGACCTGCTGCACAAGCTCGGCCGCCTGGACGAGGCCCGCGAGGAGTTCCTGCACGCCGCCGCGCTCACGCGCAATGCGCGCGAACGAGCGCTCCTGCTGGCGCGGGCCGGGCGCGCTCTGCCGGCGAATGGCGCGGCGGCCCATGGCGCGCCGCCGGCCGCGTCAGACGGGCGTGGGAATTCGGGAGGGATCTAGCCGGCGCGACGTCGACTCGTTCACCTCACGCTGCGCCTCGGCCAGCCGGCTCACGTCCTCGCCCGCGGCGCGCGCGGCGTCGATGAGCGTCGTGAGCGGTGCCAGGTCCGATGCCCCCGCATGCAGCCGCAACAGGTCGAG
>CAZVDJ010000531.1:0-3843 GCA_964626245.1 uncultured Gemmatimonadaceae bacterium | reverse complement strand
GGGTCTGGTTCGCCCTGGGGGGAACCGGCGCGCTGGTGCGCGCGCTGGCCCAGCTCTTCACGGACATCGGCGGCGAGTTGCGCCTGTCGACGGCCGCCCGGCAACTGGTCATCGACGAGCGGACGCGGCGCGCCACCGGCGTGCAGCTGGCGGATGGCTCCCTCCTCCCCGCCGACGCGGTGGTCAGCAACGGCGACGTCGCCCTTACCTACATGCAGCTGGTGCCGGCCCGCCACCGCCGCGTGAACACGGATGCCCGGCTCCGGCGCAAGCAGTACTCCATGTCGCTCTTCGTGGCGTACTTCGGGACCGACCGGCAGTACCCCGACCTGGCCCACCACGAGATCCTCATGGGGCCGCGCTACCGGGAGTTGCTGCGCGACATCTTCGACCGGAAGGTCCTCGCCGACGACTTCTCGCTCTACCTGCACCGCCCCACCGCCACCGACCCGTCGCTCGCCCCGCCGGGCTGCGACGCCTGGTACGTGCTGGCCCCCGTCCCCCATCTGGGGGGCGACGTGGACTGGCAGGCGCGCGCCGATGCCTATCGCGAGCGCATCTTCGACTACCTGGAGGCGCGCTACATCCCGGGGCTGCGACGCCACATCGTGACGCAGGCACAGGTCGATCCGCGGTACTTCCGCGACGCGCTCAGCTCGCACCTGGGGAGCGCCTTCTCGGTGCAGCCCACGCTGCGGCAGTCGGCCTGGATGCGGCCGCACAACGTGAGCGAGGACATTCCCAACCTCTACCTTGCCGGCGCCGGGACGCACCCGGGAGCCGGCCTCCCCGGCGTCATCTCGTCAGGCAAGATCGTCGCCGACCTGATCGGCGAGGCGACGCCGGCCCGCGCGCGGAACGTCCCGGCCGGCGCCAGCGCCTGACCGGCCGGTTGCCAGCGCCTAACCATCCGGCGCCACCCCGACGTGGCCGGGACCGCGCCGGCGCTCAGAAGAGCATCCCGACCTGGAAGCGGAGCGTGGGATAGGTGAAGCTGGCGTCGTTGAAGTCGTCGCTGTCGCCCAGGATGCGCTTGGCCCCGACGCCCGCCCCCACCAGGAAGCGCTTGGTGCGCCCGAGCATCCAGTTGTAGTCCGCCACCACCCCCACCGTGGGCGCCGACTCGCTGCGGTCCGACTGATCCGAGTAGTCCTCCGACACGCGCGCCAGCCCCATCGAGATCCCGATGGAAAAGCCCCGGAGCGCCTCCTCGTTCGGGTACAGGCGCACCTTGCCATCCACCGAGAGGTACGACACGTCGTCGATGAGGCCGAAGTAGGAGAACGAGGCCCCCACCGACACCATGCGGCTGGCCTTCTGCTCGAGTTCCGCGCTGAACCACTCGAAGGGGAGGCCGAGCGGGTTGATGGAGATGGCGGTGTTGTTGGCGCGCGGGGCCTGTGCGCCGAGCGGCGCAGCGGCCAGCGCGCCGGACACCACGAGCGCGACGACGGTGGCCACGGCGGCGACGGCCGTCCTCCCGAAGCCAGTGACGAGCGCGAGCGGGCGGCGGGAAGCGGGCGGCGCCGGGAGCATCCGACGGAGTGTCGGCATGAAGCCTCGGGGTATCGGGGTGATGGAAGACATTCCGGCTTTGTCCCCTCGGGAGCGAGGGTTAGCTTACCGGCTTCCGTTTGACACGTAAACTCCTAGTACTCCCCGGCCTCGCGACCGATCCCGCGTCGTGGTACCGGCCGTTACGCACTCGCCAGATGAACATCGCCATTGAAGCCAAGAAGTCCGAGGGAGCCGAGCGCCTGTTGCAGGTGACCGTCCCCGTCGCCGCCGTCAACGAAGCGAAGCAGAAGGCCGCGCGCAAGATCGCGGGCTCGGTCTCGCTCCCGGGCTTCCGTCCGGGCAAGGCCCCTCTCGCCATGGTCATGAAGCGCTTCGGCGACGCGATCAAGAGCGAGGCGATCGAGGCGCTGGTGCAGCAGGCCTACCAGGAGGTGCTGGAACGCGAGCAGCTGAAGGTGGCCGCGCAGCCGCACATCCACGACCTCAAGTTCGAGGAAGACGCGCCGCTCACCTTTGACCTGCACGTCGAGGTGCGCCCCGAGCTCAAGCTCGCGCGCACGTCAGGCTTCAAGGTCTCGCGCACCACGCGTGTCGTGGTCGACGACGACGTGCAGCAGCAACTCGAGCAGCTGCGCGAGCAGCGCGCCTCGTGGACGCCCATCGAGGACAAGCCGATGGAGGGGGACATGGTGAAGGTCCTCCTGGCGACCACCGAGGAGAGCGGCGAGATGCCGGAGGGACGCGAGTATTCGCTCGTCCTGGGTGGCGGCCAGGCCATCCCCGGCATCGAGGAAGTGATCATGGAGATCAAGCCGGGCGAGGCGGCGCAGCGCCCGGTGCGGTGGCCCGACGACTTTCCCGACGAGGCGCAGCGTGGCAAGACCAAGACGGTGCGCGTGGAGCTCAAGGATGTGAAGCGCAAGGCGCTCCCGGAGCTCGACGACGCCTTTGCCCGCGAGCTGGGCGACTTCGACTCGCTCGACGCGCTGCGCAAGGTGGTGCGCGAGGACATGGAGGAATCGGCCACGCGCGAGTCGGACGCCGAGGTGCGACAGAAGCTCCTGGACGAACTGATCGGCGCCAACCCCTTCGACGTCCCCCCGTCCTGGGTGGCGCAGCTGGTGCACGGCTACGCCGAGGCGTACAAGATCCCGGAGGAGGAGCACGACCGCTTCGCCCAGGGGTTCCGCCCCACGGCGGAGCGACAGGTGCGCCGTGACATGGTGATCGACGCGATCGCGGAGGCCGAGGGGCTCAAGGCGTCGGAAAGCGACATCGACGACAAGATCACCGAGATGGCCGGCAAGCGAGGGGTGAACCCCGGCCAGCTCTACGCGCAGCTGCAGAAGGCGTCGCGGATTTCCGAGCTCGAGCGGGGTATCACGGAGGACAAGGTCTTCGCGTGGTTGTTCGAGCGAAACACCGTGGAGTAGGATAAGAGCGGACGGGTGACGGGAGACGGGAGACGGGAGAGGCCGCCCAGTGGGCGGCGGATCGCCTGATCGGCCGATACTTTCGCAACCGTCTGTCCAAGCACCTTAGCTCGCAACGGAGACATGCGCGGCGCCCTGCGCCGCGCGCTCCCGTCCCCCGTCTCCCGTCCCCAGTCTCGCATATGGCCTCCATCTACCCGCCGTACGTCATCGAGCGCTCCAGCCGCGGCGAGCGCTCGTACGACATCTTCAGCCGACTGCTGATGGATCGCATCGTCTTCCTGGGAACCCCGGTGAACGACGACGTGGCGAACATCATCATCGCGCAGCTCCTCTTCCTCGACGCGGACAACCCGGGGCGCGACATCAACCTGTACATCAACTCCCCGGGGGGGAGCGTGTCGGCTGGTCTCGCCATCTACGACACGATGCAGTTCCTCAAGTCGCCGGTGAGCACGATCTGCATGGGGATGGCCGCGTCGATGGGGGCCTTCCTCCTGGCCGCCGGTGCCGCGGGCAAGCGCTCGGCGCTCCCGCATTCCCGGATCATGATCCACCAGCCGTCGCAGTCCGGCGGCGGCGGCACGGCGTCGGACATCGAGATCCAGGCCAAGGAGATCCTGTACCTCCGTGGCAAGCTCAACGGGCTCATGGCGAAGCACACGAACCAGCCCATCGAGCAGATCGAGAAGGACACCGACCGGGACCGCTGGATGTCGGCCGACGATGCCAAGGAGTACGGGCTGGTCGACAACATCGTCGCGCACCGTGTCCAGGTGGGCGACGGCTCCGGCGCCAAGATCCCGTCCGTGACGGGCTGACGGCACCCGACCGGGGTCCCGGGGTGACGCCGCTCACCAAGGGACCCCGGCTTTTTGCTTGACCTCCCCGA
>CAZVDJ010000530.1:0-3852 GCA_964626245.1 uncultured Gemmatimonadaceae bacterium | reverse complement strand
GTGGCGGACGCGCGCGCGTGGCACGCGCGTCACGTGCGGCGTGCGCCGGCCGTCCTGGCGGTGGTGGGCGACGTGGAACCCGCCAACATCGCCGCGCAGCTGGCCGCCGCCTTTGCGGCGCTGGAGTTCGAGCCGCCGCCGGCCATCGACCCGCCGGCGTGGCCCGCCACGGTGCAGCAGCGCGCCGAGTCCCGCGACAAGTCGCAGACCGGCCTGGCCATCGCCTTTCCCTCGCCCTCCCGGCGCGACGATGCGCGCGTCGCCGCCCACCTCATCGCCGGCGTCGCCAGCGGGCTGGGGGGACGCTTCTTCGACGAGCTGCGCGACCGCCAGTCGCTGGGCTACACGGTGCACGCCACGGCGTCGGACCGCCTGGCGGCCGGGCTCTTCCTGTCGTACATCGGCACGTCGCCCGAGAAGGAGGACATTGCGCGTGACGGGCTCCTGCGCGAGTTCGAGCGGCTGCGCGAGTCGCCGGTGACCGAGGATGAGCTCACGCGCGCCCGCACCTATGCATTGGGAACGCACGCCATCGCGCAGCAGGGCGGGGCCAACGTCCTGGCCGAGCTGGTCGACGCCTGGCTCTACGGCACCGGGTTGGAGGAGCTCGACCACTTTGCCGACCGGCTGCACGCCGTGACGCCGCGCGCCATGCAGCAGCTGGCCCGCGAGCACTTCGACCCCGCTCGCCGCGTGGAGGGGGTCGTCCGCGGCCGCGTCACGGGCTGACGCGACGCCAGCGTGGCCAGTGTCTCGTCCCGCGGACGTCTCGCGGCGGGCGTCTCGCCGCTGGTGTCTCGCCGCCGGTGCGCCGCCGCCGTCAGCTCGTGGGTGGCTCGGCGAGCTTGCCCAGGAAGAGGATCGTCCCGCTCAGCCGTTCCCGGATGGCAAAGACGAACGGGCGATCGAAGCGCGCCTGCAGCCGCTGGGGCAGTGAGACCACGCCAATGCCCACCACGGTGACCGCTGCCGCCTCGGTCCCCAGCTCGTGCACGTCCACGAACGACTTCTGGCGCACGAACGAGATGTAGAGCTCGCGCCCCATGGTGCTCGACAGTCGCGTGAAGTCGGCCACGCGCGGCTGGAACGCCTTCCGCATCCCCATCGCCTGCAAGGCCGAGTTGAGCGTGTCGTCCCAGGTGAGCGTGAACTTGGGCATCGCCAGCTGCACCTCCTGCGTGCGCAGCGCCCCCGCGGCCTGGCTCCACCAGGCCGGCGAGAGCGACGCGACCAGCGCGTCCGCCGTCTCCCCGGTGCGTGGCAGCACCAGCGTCATCGCGAAGGCGTCGCCCCCGTACCCCAGGTCCACGATCGTCCGTCCGTCCAGCACCGCGCCGCGCATCGTGTCGGTGCGCTGCATCAGCGGAATGGAGAGCGTGCGCCCGTCGTCGGTGCGGAACGGGGCGGGAGCCGTCTTCGACCGGTCGAACGCCTGCCGCCAGTCGCCCTTGAAGTAGATGGCGTTGATCAGGAACATCACCATCTCGCTCGAGATCCGGTCGATGATCTGCTCGATCTTGCCGTTCGTGCTGGTGCGCACCCAGTCGTTGATCGTCGACGGAGCGGTAGGGCTGCCAAAGTTGAGCGCCGAGACCGTCGCGTCGAACCAGGTGCGCGCGTCGTTCAGGAAGGCCGACTCGATGCTCGCGCCAAAGGTGTCGCGGTACCAGATGGAGTTCGCGATGCGGAAGTCGACCTTGGGGTCGAGTCCGCGCAGCAGGGCAATGAGGTCGCGATACGACCGCAGGATCTCCTCGCGCGACGTGTTCCCGAGCCCCAGGGCGTTGCGCATCTCGTCGTACGTGTCGCCATTGGTCCCGTTCATCGTCATGCCCAGCGCCATCGACGCCGACAGCGGCGAGAGGAAGATGTTCTCGCCCGGGGTGGCGCGCGTGAGCTCGCGCATCAGCGCAAAGCCGAACTGGTTGCCCGCCGTCACCAGCACCTGCTCGCCCGCCGTCAGCTGCCGGGGTAGCGCCGTGATCGGTGGTGGTGCCCCGCCGCCCCCGGGGCCGGTGCCGTCCTGGCACGCGACGCTCCCGAACAGCGCCACCATCATCGCCGCCGCCAGCTGCATTGTCGTGCGTCGCATCGCCACGTCCTCCTCGCTGCGCTTCGGGTCCGGGACGGCCCCGGCGGGTCCGCCCCGCCGCCGCGCGCCTAGCGACGTTCGCTCGGTGGGTAACCGAGGGCGTCGTTGAGCCAGCGCACGAGCGGCGCCATCGTCCGGAAATCCTTCTCCACCTGCCGCGGCAGAGTCCGCGACAGCACCGCCGCGTCCGTGAGCGGGGCCGACACCGTGAACGACGCGTGCCGCAGCAGGTCGGCCTGCGGATGGTCGGCGGAGAACCCGCGCGGCACCCGCGTCAGCCTTCCCTCCTCGCTCAAGGGGCCGAATCGCCGCGCGAGTCCCCGGGCACGCAGGATCGCGCGCAGCTGGTCCCCGCGCTCGGCGATGCGTTCCCGGATCATCGACAGCGCGTCGCGCGGTGGCATCCAGATCCCGCCAGCCACCATCGACGCCCCCGGCTCGACGTGCAGGTAGAAGCCTGCCCCCGCGCCGTGGGTCTCCGACCCCACCCCATGTGACGCACGAAGGTGCGAAAACCAGCAGGCCACGTGGGTCTTGTACGGCGTCTTGTCCTTGGAGAAGCGCGTATCGCGGTAGATGCGGAAGATGGAGCGCTTGGGGCTGCCGTGGATCTCGGGGATCGCCGTCGCCAGGCGCACGTCCATCTCTTCCACCAGGAGCCGCATCGGGGCCAGGAGCTTCGCCTCGAACTCCGCCTTGCGCGGCGTGAACCAGGCGCGGTCGTTGTGGCGCCTGAGCTGGCGCAGGAAGGTCAGCGCCTCGGGCGTGAAGCCGGGAAAGATCGTCATCGTCCCTCTGAGGATTCGGCCAGGGCGGCGCGCGCCCGTGCGACGCTGGCCACCACGGGGCGCAGCCGCCCGCCGGGGTCGCGCAGCCCGTCCAGCGCCTCGTAGTCGCCGGCCCCGTCCAGGATGATCGCGCGCACGCGCGGCTGGCTGGTGGCCCACGCGAGCATTCCCCAGATGGCGCGCGCCTGGTTGCGCTCGCCGAAGGCACGAGGATAGCTGCGCGCCGAGAAGATCCACTGCTCCTTGCGGGAGCCGCGCAGCCAGCGCCCCGCCAGCCGCAACCTGGCGTCCACCGAGGCCCCGCCACCCCACGAGGGGGCGAAGGAGAAGCCGAGTACGTCGATGTCGCCCGCCGACTCGCCCCACGCGTACAGCGCGGAGTCGGCCGCCGTCAGGCTCGACGCGGCCAGCGCCACGCGCGTGCGGGGGCGCAGCCGGTGCGCCAGCGCCCCCGCTCTCGACAGGTAGTCTTCCCACCACCCGGGCGGCACCGCGCCCAGGGCGCGCACCCCGGCGTCCATCGGGTCCAGCGCCGGGAGCAGCAGGTCGGGGCGCAGGCGGCGCACCACCTGGTCGACCATGGTGAGCCGCCGGTCGCGGTACGCGGCCGGGTCGCGCCGCAGCAGTTCGGCGTCACGTGGACCGTAGCCCAGCGAGACCACCAGGCGCACCGAGTCGCGGCGCACGTCGGCCAGCGTGGCCGCCAGCGAGTCCAGCGTCGCCGCGCGGATCCCGGCAGGCGCAACGACGAGCGCGATCACGCTCGCCCCCACCGTGTCGGCCAGCGCCAGGTCGCGCTCGACCGGCAGCGGTGCCGGGGGCGACGTGACGGTCGGGAAGATGCGCACCCCCAGCGCAAAGTCGCCGCGCGGCCGTTCCTGCAGGCGCGTCTCGCCGAGCGGCGCGAACGTCTGGGCGGCGTGCACCGACGGCGGATAGTCGGCCGCCGTCAGCAGCACGATGCCGGCGGCG
>CAZVDJ010000529.1:0-3857 GCA_964626245.1 uncultured Gemmatimonadaceae bacterium | reverse complement strand
CCTTGCGCACCCCGATCTCGCGCGTGCGCTCGGTGACCGAGATCATCATGATCGCCACCACCCCGACGCCGCCCACGATGAGGCCGATCCCGGAGAGGGTGATCATCACCAGGAAGAAGATCCCGGTGAGCTTCCCCCAGGTCTCGAAGAGCTTGTCCTGCGTGATGACGGCGAAGTTTTCGGTCTGTCCCGGGCGAAGCCCGCGCAGCCCGCGAATGGTGGCCACCACGTCGTCGATCGCCTCGTCGCGCGCCACGCCGGGGCGCGGCTTCACCGTGAAGTCGATCCAGTCGATCCACAGGTTCAGGTAGCGCCGCCCCGCGCTGAACGGCACGTAGGCGCGCGGGCTGGGCTCGCTCATGAAGTCGCCGGCGCTCTTGTACACGCCGATGACCAGGAAGGGCGACTTGTTGAGCAGCAGCACCTTGCCGATGGGGTCGACGCCGTTGAAGAGCCGTTCGGCGGCCTTCTCGTTCACCACCACCACCCGCGCGCCGTTCGTCTCCTCGGTCTGCGTGAAGGTGCGTCCCTGCACCACGTCGCCGCCGTCGACCTCGATCCAGTTGGCGGTGAAGGCGGTCACGCGCATCCCCGACAGCAGGCGGTCGCCATACTTGGCCGCCGCCGAGGCGCCGGTGGAGATGGTGATGTCCTCGATGGACGGAAGGCGCTTGATGGCCGCCGCTTCCGTCAGGCGCAATGGCGGGTTGCTGCGCCACTTGCAGCTCTCGTCGTCCGCGTCGCTGCACCCCTCGAGCGAGATGGGGAACCGGTTCACGAAGAAGGTGGTGGGCCCCGCCTTCTCGAACTCCTGCGCCACGCTGTTGTTGATCCCCTGGATCGCCGCCGACATCACCACGACGACGAAGACGCCGATGGCGATCCCCAGGATGGTCAGCGCGGCGCGCACGCGGTTGGCGCGCAACGCATCGATGGCGATCAGGACCCCCTCGATGAGGGCCGACACGCGGTCACTCACTCGCATCGCCCCCTCCTATTCCTGCCGCAGGGCGGCGACCGGATCCAGGCGCGAGGCGCGGCTGGCCGGGTAGACGCCCGAGGCGATCCCCACCCCCGCCCCCACCGTCACCCCCAGGATGACCGACCATGGGGCCACACTCGCCGGGAGCGGCGAGAAGGCGGCGATGAGCTGGGCCAGTCCGAATCCGGCCCCGATGCCGAAGGCCGCGCCGATCATAGCCAGCGTCGTCGACTCGGCGATGAACTGCGACAGGATGTCGCGGCGCTTGGCGCCCAGCGCCTTGCGCACGCCGATCTCGCGGGTGCGCTCGGCCACCGCGACGAGCATGATGTTCATGATCACGATGGAGCCCACGAGCAGGCCGATGGCGGGGAGCGCGATGCCGGCCAGCACCAGGAAGCCCTGCAGCTTCTTCCAGAAGGCGAGCGCCGCGTCGGCCGTCTGCATGGAAAAGTCGTCGGGCTGCCCGGGGCGCAGCTTGTGCCGCGTCCGCATCACCTGCCGCACGACTTCCATCACCCCTGCCAGCTGCGTCTCCGAGCTCGCCTGGATGGTCATTCCGTCGATGACCTTGAAGCGGTTCACCAGGCGGTGCGCGGGGGTGCGGTACGGGACGATGACGAACTTGTCCATCGAGATCCCGAAGGCGCTCCCCTGCTTCTCGGCGACGCCGATCACCGTGTACGGGATGTTGCCGATCTTGAGCTCGCGCCCGATGGGAGAGAGGCCGGCGAAGAAGTGCTTCTTGGTCTCCTCGCCGATCACGGCCACCGGGGTGCCTAACGCATATTCCTGCGGCGACGGGAGGCGCCCCTCCTGCACGCCCATGTTCTTGATGGCGAACCAGTCCCCCTCCACGCACTGCACGAAGACCCGGCGGGGGTTGGCGTAGCGCGACTGCACCGAGAGGGCGTCCTGCCCCTCGAACGCCCACTTCACGTCGGGGGGGAGCGCCGCGGCCACGACGGGGACGTCGTCCTCCGTGATGCGGGGGTGCGCGCGCCACGACCGCCACTCGGACTCGTCGATGTCGCCCATCTGGATGTTGGGCGAGCGGCGCAGCTCGAAGGAGTTCTTGGTGATGATCTTCCCCACCAGGTCCTCTTCCATGTACCGCCCCATCCCATCGATGATGGAGACCACGGCGATGAGGAACATGACCCCGATGGCGACGCCCAGGAGCGTGAAGAAGCTCTTGAGCTTCTGCGCGCGGATCTGCGCGAGGGCGAGGCGAATGGCTTCGAGCACGGACATGGCCGGTCGTACGGCCCCCCCCGCGGGCGGGTTTCGGGGGCACGCGCCGGCGTCCCACGGCGCCGGGAACGCGCCTCGTCCCGCCTTCTCTTGACGGTCGAGAGGAGACTCGGCAGTCTTTCTCTCGACCGCCGACAGGAGAACCGATGGGCGACGAGCGCGCGAGCATGCTGCAGGGGACGCTGGAGCTCCTGATCCTCAAGATCGTCTCGCACGAGGCGATGCACGGCTGGGGGATCACACAGCGCATCGAGTTCGTCTCGCAGCGGGTGCTGCTGGTGAACCAGGGATCGCTGTATCCGGCACTCGAGCGGCTGATGCAGCGCGGGTGGCTGCGCTCCGAGTGGCGCACCACGGAGAGCAACCGGCGCGCGCGCTACTACGAGATCACCGCGGCCGGGCGGCGGCGCCTGGTGGTGGAGGAGGAGGGGTGGGCGCGCGTTTCCGGTGCGGTGAACGCCATCCTGGCCTGGAACGGAGCGATGCGATGAGCGCGCGTGGCGGATGGTGGGTGCGTCGCGTGACGACTCCGTTGGCGCGCCTGTGGGGACGGATGGGGATGGGGCGCGCCGACCGGGAGCACCGGGAGGAGGTGGCCTTTCACCTGGAGATGTCGGCGGCGGAGTGGGAGCGGCGCGGCGTCGCGCCGGGCGAGGCACGGCGGCGCGCCCACGTGGCCTTTGGCGGGGTGGAACAGGCCCGCGAGGCAACGCGGGAGGCGCGCGGCGGCGCCTGGCTGACGGATCTTCAGCGCGACGCGCGCATCGCATGGCGGCAGTTGCGGCACGCGCCGGGGTACGCGACGGCGGTGGTGCTCACCCTGGCGCTGGGGATCGGTGCCAACACGGCGCTCTTCAGCGTGGTGGACGGCGTGCTGCTACGCCCCGAGCCCTTCACCGATCCCGATCGCCTGATGGTGGTGTGGGAGACCGACCGCGCCAGCGGCACCACGCGCGAGCCGGCGTCGTGGCCCGACTACGTGGACTTTGCGAGCCAGGCGCGGACCGTGACGCAGATGGCGGCAATCATTGGCCAGGAGGCGTCGTTCACCCCCAACGCCGGCGAGCCGGTCCGGGTGACGACGGTGGGAGCCACGCACACCTACTTCCCGATGGTCGGGGTGCGTGCCTTGCTCGGCCGTACGTTCACGGCCGAGGAGGACGTGGCGGGGGGCGCGCAGGTGGCGATGGTGGGCGAGACGTTCTGGCGCTCGCGCCTGAATGCCGACCCGGCGGTGGTGGGGCGCACGCTTCGCATCGACGATGTGCCGCGCGAGATCGTGGGGATCGTGCCGGCCGGCGCCGACTTCGGCATCGACCAGGTGAATGCGCGCGCCGCCTACCACGCCCAGTACTCCGGCGCGGGCGAGGTCGCCTTCTGGGTTCCGCTGCAGGCATCGGCCGACGCCTTTCCCCGCTCCACGCACCCGTTCTTCGTGCTGGGGCGGCTGGCCCCAGGTGCAACGATCGCGACGGCCGGCGAAGAGCTCACCGCGATTGCCGCGCGGCTGGAGGCGGCCTACCCGGAGAACAGCTCGCGCGGCACCTTCGTGGAGTCGCTGCGTGACGTGGTCTTCGCTCCCGTGCGCCCGGTGCTCTATCTCCTGCTGGGCGCCGTTGGG
>CAZVDJ010000528.1:0-3858 GCA_964626245.1 uncultured Gemmatimonadaceae bacterium | reverse complement strand
AACCACCGAAGGCGTCCAGCCCATCGGATAGGCATCCAGGTGCACGGTGCAGGCGCCACACTGGGCAATGCCGCAGCCGAACTTGGTGCCGGTGAGCCCGAGCAGGTCGCGCAGGACCCACAACAGGCGCATTTCGCCGTCGGCGTCCACCGTGCGCGTCGTGCCGTTCACCGTGAGCGTGAAAGGAGGCATCGGGCGTCAGCTCCGGGGTAGGGTCCTCACTGGTCTCCCGGGCAATGTGCGGCGGGGTCCGGGCCCGGACAATACGCCCGCGATGCCGCTACTGCACCAGCGGCCAGTACACCTCAGTGCGCCAGTCGGCCGGATCGGGATGCTCGGCGGGATCGGTGACATACACCTCCCACGGCGCACCGCCGGGTACCCTGCCGTGCTCCTGCATCCAGCGCTCCATGGCGACGTAGGTGTCGGCGAGCGTGTCGTAGCTCCCGCCGTGCACGGCCACCAGGCACGGGCCGGCCGGGAGCGCACCGGCCTGCACCTCGCCCTCGCCCGACACGGCCTCGACGAGCGGCATGCCCACTTCCAGCGTCAGGAGCCCGGGCCCCATCCCGACATACCGTGTGTAGGGCTGCCCGGCGAAGGCCGCGCCCCGGCGCTGTCCGTAGGGGAAGACGATGCCGAGCGACTCGCCGATGGCACCGGCAATCTGCTCGCGCGGCACGCGCCGGGTGACGAAGAGGACCGGTTGCTGCGCGGTGTCGCGCACGGAGATCGAGAGCGGTGGCATGGTGGGCGTCGCGGGTCGAGGTTCGAGGGAGAGGCGGAAGAGGTGCAGGCACGGACCGCTGGTCCGCACCGTGTCCTGGTGCCGTTGGCCCGCGGCGCACCCGTCACCGCGCGGGGCCGTGCCACCCGACCCGCCGCGTCGCGCGGCGACGCGAAAGGCGCTGGGCGTCACCCCGAAGTGGCGCCGGAAGGCGCGCGTGAAGACCTCGTGCCCCGAGAAACCCGTTCCCACCGCAATGGCGAGGACCGAATCGTTCGAGGCCGCCAGCTGCACCGCGGCCCGCTCGAGCAGCAGGCGCAACGCATACTGCCTGGGCGTTTCGCGCGCCACTGCCCGAAAGGCGCGGTGCAGGTGAAACGGGGACCACCCCGCACGCCGGGCCAGCGCGCGCAGCGAGAGCCCCAGCTCGGGGCGCCGTGCCACCTCCCGCATGACGTGCAGGAGTTCGCCCGGCGCCGGCATCAGGACACAGGAAGCATGCGTGCCGCGCCCCGCGCGTGCTTGACGATTCTTGCGCCGGTTACCGCGGCCACCCCTGCTGCGGCAGCCCGCCGGTGATGCGCAGCGCGTTCTGGTAGTAGACCTTCTTCAGCACCGCGTCCGGGAGGTCGATGCCGTACAGCTTCCAGAAGGCGTGGTAGTCGCGGTAGTAGTCGAAGTAGTCGTCACGCGTCTCGAAGACACGCCAGTAGTACGGGTACTCCTCGGGCTGGAAGGAGTCCTTCCCGAACAGGATGCGATCCTGGAACCGGACGAAGAAGTCGTGCGCCGCGCGCGGCTGCCGTCCGATGTCGTAGAGCACCGCCCCCACCTCGGTGTGCAGGTTGGGATTGGCCTCCATGAGCTTCGCCAGCCGCCCCAGGTCGTTGGCGTGCCACCCCATGTGGGCAATGATGAACGTCGTCTTCGGGTGCCGCTTCACCAGGTTGTCGCGTTCCGTGGCCAGCTGCTCGAAGCTGGGATACTCCTCAGCGGGATAGCGACGTCCGGGGAAGAGGGCGAGTTCGAGCCACCGCTCGTTGTTGTAGTCGATCGGCTGCCAGAACTCGGCCGGGTCGGCGGTGTGGATGAAGACCGGGAGCTTGAGTCGTGCGCACGCCTCCCACACCGGGGCCAGTTCGGGATCGTCGATGCGCAACCGCGAACCATCGGCCTTGCGGGTCGAGAGTCCGAGCCCCTTCCCGATTTCCCCGACGCCGACCGCACCCGCCGCCGCGTCCGCCTCGAGTTGCGCGATCGCACGCTCGGCCCAGCCGGGCCCCACGTCGCGGAAGCTGATGCCGGTGAGGAAGCGCACGCGGTCCTTCATGCGAGGCGACCCCTGCACCAGCGCCACCTGCCGCTTGAGCGCGTCGCCCGAGACGTTGTTGGCGGCCACGATCACGCGCACGCCAATGGCGTCGAGCGCGTCGCCCAGCTGCTCCAGCCCCTCGGCCGAGTTGAGCTGCGAGGTGGGATGGCCGTGGTAATCGATCGCGGGGAACTTGGCCTTTGGGACGGTGTGCGCGGGCGTGACGAGCGTATTGCGCGGCCGGTAGTCCAGGATGGACGGCGCGGCGAGCGTTGGCGCCTGGCAGTTGCGAGGCCGCACCTCGGTCATGCCGGGGGGACATTGCTCGCCCGGCTTGATGGTCGCCGACGCCCCGCCGGCGCCTCGTGGCTGGGCCGGCGATGTGGAGGGTAGGGTGACGGCGGCGAGCGTTACGGCGAGTCTGACAATCGGGCGCATGGCGGCTCCGTGGGAGTCCAGCAAGGGGAACGGACTGCCCAAATCTGCACACCGGCGCGAGCCCCCGGTATCGCCTGACGGACGAACGGTTTCCCGTGCGAGATGGCCGGTCGGTGGCCGGTTCCCGGACGGGGCGGCGCCGCGGCGCCGGGCCATCCCGCCAGGTGAGCGCTCGCCGGAGCGTGCCTAACGCGATGGGGAGGGCGAACATGCGCCATCCGTGGTTTGACAAGGGCGCGCGGGCGCTGCACAATGGGCGCGATGGCCCGTCAGCCGTTGTCGGTGCCCCCCGTTCCCGGAGCTTTCATGCGTCGCGTCGCCCTGCTCACCGGTGGCCTCATGCTCCTTGGCGCTGGTGTCGCCGTGGCCACCGCCACGGTGCACGCCAGCAGCCCGTCTCCCACCGCCGTGGCGCCCGCGGAGTTCGGCCAGCCGCAAGTCGCCCGCGTCATGGTCCACTGCCCGGCGGGCAATCGCGATGCCTTCGTCACCCCGCCGCAGATCCGCGTGCGCACCGGCGGCAGCGTGGAGTGGCGGATGAACGGACCGGTCGCCAGCGATTCCATCGTGATCTCCCTCAAGGACGGCTCGCAGTCCTGGCCGTTCGACGGTGCCCCGGCGCGCGGCGGACAGGTGGCCATCGCGACCAGCGCGGGAGCGCCCGGGACGTACGGGTACAACGTCCGCCTGCTCTGCCGCATCCCCAACGAGGGGGTGCAAGAGGTCGTCATCGACCCGGACATCATCATCACGCCATAGCACGACGCCGGCAGGAGCAACTCATGTCGACGGACGACGCCCAGCCGTCGCCCGCCTCCGCCGACGGCGAGCGACGCCTGGGCGGCACGCACCCCGAACGCATCGGCCCGTACCGCATCCTCTCCGTCCTGGGCCAGGGCGGCATGGGACTGGTCTACGTCGCGGAGCAGACGGAGCCCGTGCGCCGCCGCGTGGCGCTCAAGGTGATCAAGTCGGGGATGGACTCCGACGAGGTGGTCGCCCGCTTCGCCGCCGAGCGGCAGGCGCTGGCGGTGATGGAGCACCCCAACATCGCGAAGGTGCTGGACGGAGGGCTCACGCACGACGCCCGCCCGTACTTCGTGATGGAGTTGGTGAAGGGGGTGCCGATCACCGACTACTGCGACACCAACAAGCTGCGCACCCGCGCCCGCCTCTCGCTCTTCATCGAGGCATGCCACGCGGTGCAGCACGCCCACCAGAAGGGCGTCATCCACCGCGACCTCAAGCCGACCAACGTTCTGGTCATGCTGCAGGATGGCGTCCCGGTTCCCAAGGTCATCGACTTCGGGATCGCCAAGGCGCTGTCGCAGCCGCTCACCGACCGCACCCTCCTGACGGAGGTGGGGCAGGCAATCGGCAC
>CAZVDJ010000527.1:0-3860 GCA_964626245.1 uncultured Gemmatimonadaceae bacterium | reverse complement strand
GATGCCGATGATGACGACGACGATGAGGAGCTCGATCAGCGTGAAGCCCTTGCGAGTCTTGTTCAGCATGTGTGGTCTCCGGGTTGTCCTGCAGGGGAAGTGGGGACTGCTCAGTCGACGTGAAGGAGCGGGCCGTTCTCGAGTCGATCGTAAGGCAAGGGGTGGACCAGTCGTGGCGCTGCAGACGTAAGCGTTGCGGATTCAACGCGTTGGAGGCTTTCCTGGACTGCCAGCAGACCGCGAGCGATTCCGTGTTCTGCACGCTGTCTTGCAGTCTGCCACACGCCCAACACCACCGCGTGGCGCCCCCCCGGTCCCACCCATGCCCGCCGATTCGACCGCGCGATGGCATCGTCCGACGGAACACCGGCTAGACGCGGGATGCCGTCGATTCGTCACGCCGTCTGCAGCCCCGTGCTAGAGTGCGTCGTCGTGCGTGCGCCGCGTCACCGGACGCAGGAGGTTGAAGCGCACAATGTGCCAGAAGGCGGCCACGCCATCCTTCCATCCGATCTTCTTCCCCTCCGCGTACGTGCGCCCCGCGTAGGTGATCGGTACCTCGTAGATGCGCGCGCCGGTCTGCGCCAGGCGCGCCGTGATCTCCGGCTCGAAGCCGAAGCGATCGGCGGTGAGCACGAGGCGACGCGCGACCTCGCCACGCACCGCCTTGTAGCACGTCTCCATGTCGGTGAGGTTCAGGTTCGTGAACATGTTGCTCACCGTGGTGAGGATGCGGTTCCCCACCGAGTGCCAGTAGTACAGGACGCGGTGCGAGCCCCCGAGGAATCGCGAGCCGAAGACCGCGTCGGCCTTGCCGTCGATGATGGGGTCGAGCAGGAGCGGCCAGTCGGCCGGGTCGTACTCGAGGTCCGCGTCCTGCACGATGACGACGTTGCCGCTGCTCGCCTTGAGCGCCGTGCGAATCGCCGCCCCCTTGCCGCGATTGACCGGCTGATGGATCAGCTTGTCGATGCGTCCCTGTGCCTTGAGCGCGTCGAGGATGTCCGAGGTGCCATCCGTGGAGCAGTCATCGACGCAGATGATCTCCTTGCGCACCGGCACGGCGTGCACCTGGTCGAGGATGAGCCGGATGGTGTTGCGCTCGTTGTAGACGGGGATGAGGACCGAGAGGACGACGTCGGGCCGCGCGATCGGCGTGCGACCGCGCATGTAGGGCATGCCGCCCTCGAGGGTGCCCGTGAACGACGGCGTGGGGGTGCGGGGGAGCGTCATCATCGCGAGAGACGTTCGTGGATCAGGACATATGGCGTTCGGGCCACCGGACGCAGTTCGGGCGGCGTTCGCTGGACCAGGGCCTGTGCGGATCGCCGCCCGGCCTCACTACCGACGATGAACCACCGCGGATCGTAAGCGGCGAAGATCTCGTCCACCGCGCGCAGGTCTTCGGCAGGGGTCAGCGGCCGGACCCGCTCGGCGGCCGTGAAGGTCGAGGTGGGGACCGCGCGCCGTCCCGCGTACAGGTAGACGATCAGGTCGTCCTCGGTCGCCACGACATCCGTGGGCGCGGTGTGCCGAGCGACCCATTCCACCGTGGGACGGGCCCGTTCGCCAGCGGTTCGCTGGACGGCCACCCACCACTTCCTGGAATACCCGGTGACGTTGTACCAGGTGTAGCCACCAGCGATGGCGAGCGCGACGACGGCGACCGCCGCCCGCCACGGGAGGACCAGCGCGCGTGGAAGTGGGCGCCCGCCCGGCAGCGCGGCGTGCCAGCACGCCAGGACGCCGTAGCCCACGAAGGGGAGCCACAGCGGCCAGACGGCGATGAGGAAGCGATTGGGTTCGAAGGGCCAGAGCATCACCACCAGCATGTAACAGGCGAGGAAGCCGACCGTTACCGGCGCATTGCGGGCGTACCGTTTCGTTCCCGCGACGAGGAAGACCACGAGGGCAACGATGGCGACGGCGCGCGGCCAGGTGGCACGCACGGGGAGGAGCATGTAGCTGACGGTGCTGTCGATGTCCTGCAGGTTGCGCAGCACCGCGGCGCGCGCGAACTCCCAGCCGCCTTCGCGATAGCCCTCCGCGAGCCATCCGCCGTAGGAGCCGTACTTCCCCACCAGCGGATGCGCGATCTCCCCCTGGTGCGCCGACACCCACAGCTGCCAGGGGACGACGAAGAGGGCCGCCGCCGCGCCTAACGCGAACATCGCGCGCCAGTGCCCGCGCCGGAGCAGGACGAGCCCGGCGGCCGGGATGGCGAAGGCGCCGAGGGTGCGCACCATGGCCAGCGCCCCCAGCAGGAGCCCGGCGGCGACCGCGAGGCGCACGCTCCCCGACTCGGCCGTTCGTTCGCTGATGAGGAGCGCCGGGAAGACGAGCGCCAGGAAGAGCGGTTCGGAGAGCACGACGCCCGTGACGAGGAGGACGGTCACGGAGAGGGTCCCGACGAGCGCCGTGACGGCCGCCTGCCAGGGGGCGAAGGCCAGGCGTTGCCGAGTGAAGCGATAGGTGCCCACCGCCGCCAGAGAGAGGAAGACGGCGTTGACAAACTTGAAAAGGACGATGTTCCCCGGGAACGACGGCCAGAGCTTCCAGAGCGCCGCGAGGACGAGCGGGTATCCGGGCGGATAGTGCGTGTTGGCGGGGGCGCCTGGGAGGTTGATGAGCCGGAATCCTTCGCCGGTGGCGAGGGCCTTGGCGAGCACGGTGTAGATCGCGTCGTCCTGGAAGGCGCCCACCGGCCAGGGAGTGATGGTCAGGACGGCGACGAGCAGGACGACGGCGGCGACGGCGAACGTGACCAGCGATTCGCGCGGAGGCACCGGAGGAGTGGTGTCGGTGGGCATCGCGCCGGTGCGCGGAGCGCCGGCGGGCGGAACGCCAGCGGGGTGCACGCCGGCGCGAGGCAGACCCGCGCGCGGGGCACCCGGCGACTCGGCGTCCGTGCGCTGGGGGCTCGGCCGGTGGGGGGCCCCCCCCATAGGCAACATGTCCGAGTCTCCGCGGACATCCGTCATCGTTTCGTTCCCTGTCGCATCCTCACGCTGCACGCGCGACCCGGCCCCCTCGCTCATCGTCCCGCCGAGGCGGCGAGCGGAGCGAAGACCGCCCCGCTCGAGAGGGCGCGCACGACGCGGAGTCGAGGCGGCTGCGCCTGCACGAGCCCGCGCACCGCATAGGTCCCGTACTGCGTCGACGCGAGCACGTAGTCCACGCGGTACGTGTCGAGAATGGTGCGCAACGACGACGTCGCGAACGCCGGCGTCTGCGCCACCAGGTGCTCCTGCGGCGTGAAGGCGCCGTTCGGAATGGCGCGACGTCCGGTGTAGAGGTGGATCAGGACATCGTCGTCGGTCGCCAGCACCGCGTTGGTGTCGGTGTTCGCCACGACCCACTCGGCGAGCGGTCGTGCACGATTGGCCACGGAGCCCTGCACCACGCCCCACCAATCACGCGTGACGCCGAGGTAGTTGTAGCCGCCGTAGCCCACGAGCAGCAGTGCGAGGGCGACGAGCGCAGCGCCGCCGAGCGAGCGTCTCGCGAGTCGCATGGCGTCGGAATCGGAGGATGACGCAGGCAAGGGTTTGATGAAGGCAACGCCATCGCCGGTCGTCATGTTGATGTTGGGGGGGGCCCCCCGCGCCGAGGCCCACTCCCACGCCGTCACCACCGCCAGCCCGTACACGATCCCCACCAGCGGCCACACGCCCCAGGTGAAGCGCGCCGGGGCAAACGGCCAGATCACCACGATCGACAGGTAGAAAACGAGGAAGAGCGCCACCACCGCCGCGCGCCGCGCCAGCGCCCCCATCCCCACGCCGAAGAACAGCGCCAGCGCAATCGACGTCGCATTGCGCACCACCGCCGGCAGCGTGTCGGTCGCAGTCGACGCCCAC
>CAZVDJ010000526.1:0-3867 GCA_964626245.1 uncultured Gemmatimonadaceae bacterium | reverse complement strand
GGCGCGCGGCACGTCCTCGGGGAAGATCACGCGCCCGTTGGACGGCCGGTTCTTGATCGCACTCGAACAATCGGTGGGTGCTGGCTGCTGGGCGGGGGGCACGTTGTCCAGCCAGACGCGACACAGGCCGGCCGGCGGACGGTAGCTCTCGGGAATGTCGTCCCGGCTGGGCGCCTTCATTCGCCCCGGCGCGAGCGATCGCACCGGGAGCGACTGCGCCCCGGCTCCCTGCGCGGTGGCCAGGAAGGCGAAGGCAGCGAATAGCAGGCTGGCACCAAGTCGAACGGTCACAACCACTCCCGGTAGGGGACCCGTCTGTCCACGGACATCACGGTGCAGGGAAGGTGCCGCGCGCCCGCGGGGAGAGCAAGCAGCGGTAACCACCCTTCATGAAAGAGGTTACCGCCGCAGTCCCTGCGACGTTCCCCTTCGGGTCGTCCCCGTCCGCAGACGGCTGGCGGGGACAGCGGGACAGTCCCTGCGGCCGAGCGACGCCGCTCCTGGCGGGAATGTCCAGTCAACGCTCTCCGCCGCGGCGCCCCCCCAACCGCGCGGCGAACGCAGCAATCAGTCGCCGAACGAGATTCCGGTCGCTCGCGCCGTGCGCACGATGTCGTGGTTGACCTCCACCCGGCGCGACTCCTTGAGCACCTCGGTGAACGGGACGGTGACGATGTGCGGCGACTGCAGCGCCACCATCTCTCCCCACTTCTCCTGCTCCACCGCCTCCACCGCCGCTCCGCCGAACCGCGTGGCAAGGAGCCGGTCGTAGCCCGTGGGCCCTCCCCCGCGCTGCAGGTGGCCAAGCACCAGCGAGCGCGCCTCCTTCCCCGTGCGGTTCTGGATCTCCCACGCCAGCCGGCCGGCAATGCCACCCACGCGCTTGTCCTGCCCGGGGAGCGACTCGCCCAGGATCGACTCCTGACCGCCGATCGGATACGCCCCTTCCGCCACCACGACGATGGAGAAGTTGCGCCCCGCCCGATCGCGCGCGCGCACCTTGGCGCACACGCGCTCGATGTCGAACGGAATCTCGGGAATCAGGATCACGTCGGCCGTCCCCGCCACGCCGGAGTGCAGGGCGATGAAGCCAGCGTGACGTCCCATCACTTCCATCACGATCACGCGGTCGTGACTCTCCGCCGTGGTGTGCAGCTTGTCGATGGCCTCGATGGCGGTGTTCACCGCGGTGTCGAAGCCAAACGTCGTGATGGTGTGGGAGACATCGTTGTCGATCGTCTTGGGGACGCCGACGATCTTCATCCCGCGCTCGAAGAGGCGCTGGCCAATGCTCAGCGACCCATCGCCGCCAATGGTGATGATCGCGTCGATCCCCAGGCGCTGCGCGTTCTCGAACAGTTCCCCGGAGCGATCGACTTCCACGAACGAGCCGTCGGCCTGGCGCACCGGAAAGGCGAAGGGGTTGCCGCGGTTGGTGGTCCGCAGGATCGTCCCGCCCAGATGCGCGATGCCGCGCACCGTCTCGCGCGTGAGGGGGATGATGTCGTCCTCGCCGAGCAATCCGTAGTAGCCGCGGCAGATGCCAAGGACGTCCCAGCCGCGCGTGGTGGCAGAGAGGACGGCGGCGCGAATGACCGCGTTGAGCCCTGGGGCGTCGCCGCCGCCAGTGGAGATCGCAATGCGCATCTCGATCGAAGGGGGAGAGAGTTCGCGAGAAAGACCGTACGGAAGGTAAACGATTACAGCCGGAGTGCACCCTTCGCGAGGGGCGTCCCGGTGTCCGTCATCTCGGAACCTGGACGCCGGCCAGGTTGGCCAAGGTCCGGATCACCGAGTCCTGTCGCGCGACCACCGTGCGCAGCGAATCGACCTGGTCCTGCAGCTCCTGCTGGATGAGACGGATGTCGTTGAACGATTCGCCCAGCTCTGCCATGGCCTGCGCCGACTGCAGATCCTGCTGAGACGGGGGGGCGCACGCCGAGTGGAGCAGGAGAGACGCGGCGCCGAGCAGCGCGCGGCGCGAGGAGGAACGGGAGCGGGACATGGCGAGAGTATCGCGCCGCCCGGCGCGATGCGTAAGGCAATGAAATGATGGTCGACGCAATGATTCGGTGCGGCCGGGATGTGAGCAAGGCGCGAGACTGCCGGCAATCCTCCCCGACCTCGAACATGCGAACCGGCGTCACGATCCTGGAACTCCTCACCGTCCTCTCGCTCGTCGGCATCATGTCGGCGATCGCCATCCCGTCCATCGCCGCCGCGCGAGATCGCACTGCCGTGCACGGCGCCACCTCGTCGCTCGTCGCCACCCTCGCCGACGCCCGACACCTCGCGCAGCGCTGGCACCGTCGCACGGCGGTCACCTTCGACACGGCCGCCTCGCGCGCCATAGTGCACGCCGGGCCCGACACGCTCGCCTCCCTGGCGCTCCACGCACTCTTCCAGGTGACGCTCGGCGCCACGCGCGACTCCATCGCCTTCTACCCGACCGGATTGGGGTACGGCGCGGCCAACACCCGCCTCATCGTGGCACGCGGGGCGTCCGCCGAAACCGTCACCGTCTCCCGCGCGGGACGGGTGCGTCGGTGAACCGCCGTCCGCGCAGCACGAGGCACGCGCCCCGGCCTCGGCGATGGCGGCCGGCGCGGCGCTACGTCTCGGCGACCGTCCCGAAGTCGAACCCGGGGACCGAGATGCGCTCGATCGGTTGTCCCAGCACGCGCTCGATGGTGCGCACCATCGCAATCTCGTCGGGCGCCATGAAGGTGAAGGCATCGCCCGTCGACGCGGCCCTGCCCGTGCGCCCGATGCGATGCACATAGTCCTCGGCCTGCTGCGGCACGTCGTAGTTGATCACGTGCGAAATGCCGGAGATGTCCAGCCCGCGCTGTGCGATGTCGGTCGCCACCAGGACGCGGATGTCCCCCGCCTTGAAGCGCTCGATGGCCTGCGTGCGTTGCGCCTGCGTCTTGTCGGCATGCATCGCGGTCGCCTCGACCCCGGCGTCGTGCAGGTCGTGGACGACGCGGTCGGCACCCTGCTTGGTGCGCGTGAAGACGAGCACCGAGTCCATTTCCGGCTTGCGCAGCAGGTCGATCAGCAGGTCGTTCTTGCGGCCGCGCGGCACCGGGTACACCGCGTGGCGCACCGTGCTGGCCGCCGCGGACCGGCGCCCCACCTGCACCACCACGGGGCGGCGCAGGTACTTGCGGGCCAGCGCCTCCACCTCCGGCGGCATCGTGGCGCTGAACAGGAGCGTCTGCCGGTAGGGAGGAATCCCGCCCACGATACGCGAGATCTGCGGCGCGAATCCCATGTCGAGCATCCGGTCCGCTTCGTCCAGCACCAGGATCTCCAGGTCCTCCAACGACGCGTTGCGCTTCTCCATGTGGTCGATGAAGCGACCCGGCGTTGCCACGATCACGTCCACCCCGCGCGCCAGCGCCTGCTCCTGCGGCTCGTACGACACGCCGCCGTAGATCGGCGCCACCTCGATCCCGCTGAACTTCCCGTACTTCCGGAAGCTCTCGTCCACCTGCTGGCAGAGTTCGCGCGTGGGGGTGAGGATCAGGCACCGCAGCCGCTTCGGTCCCCCCAGCAACCGGTGCAGGATGGGGAGCGTGAAGGCGGCGGTCTTCCCGGTGCCGGTCTGCGCAAGCCCCATGACGTCGCGCCCCTGCATCGCGACGGGAACGGCTTCCTGCTGAATCGGCGTCGGCGCACGGTAGCCGGCGGCCGCCACCGCCTCCACGATGGGGGCGGCGAGGCCGAGCGAGGCGAAGGTTGGCGAGGCGTCGGGCGTCGCGTCGCCCATGAGACCGGGCGACGAGTTCGGCATCGCCTCGACCTGCGGCGCCTCGGCCAGCGCCTCGGGCGTCTCCTCGGGGAGGACCTCCGAGGACAGTA
>CAZVDJ010000525.1:0-3885 GCA_964626245.1 uncultured Gemmatimonadaceae bacterium | reverse complement strand
GTCGCGCGTCTTCGATCCGTTCTTCACCACCAAGGCGCGCGGATCCGGGACGGGATTGGGGCTGTCGGTGGTGTACGGGGTGGTGCGGCAGGCAGGCGGCGCGGTGCGCGTGGACGATGCACCTGGCGGCGGTGCGCGCTTCGAGCTGTTCTTCCCGGTCGTGGCCGAAGGGGTGAGCGACGGCGAGCGGCGCGTCACGCCGCGTGACGACGCCGTGCAGGGCGGCTCGGAACACGTCCTGCTGGTGGAGGACGAACCCTCGGTGCGCGCCGTCGCGGCGCGCATCCTCACGGCGGCCGGCTACCGCGTCACCGCCGCCGCCAACGGGGCCGAGGCGCTCCGCCTCTTCGGGCAGGCGGAGCAGCCGATCGACCTCCTCCTCACCGACCTCGTCATGCCCGGCATTGGCGGCCGTGAACTGGCCGACCGGCTGATGGCAAATCATCCGGAGCTGCGCGTGCTGTATACCAGCGGCTACACGGACGACGAAGTGATGCTGCGGGGGATTGCCGAGGAGGGGTTGCACTTCCTCCCCAAGCCCGCCTCGCGCGCCGAGCTGCTGCGCAAGGTGCGCGAGGCGCTGCGCGCCGGCGCTACTGCACCGCGGCCTTGACCGTCGGGTACCGGATCCCCAGCTGGTCCAGCAGCGTGGGAAAGCGCGACGGGTCGTAGTAGAACGGCCGCATCCGCTCGCGGTAGCGCGCCATGATCTCCTCGTTGAGCCAGGTGGGCGGCCCGTCGTTAGGCCCCAGGAACGACGAGTACTGGCGCGACTTGGTCTGCTCCTCGCGGAAGTACGTCCAGGCGTCGGCCACCACCTGCGGTTTCACGAGCAGGTCGAGAAGGGTGAGCGCCTGCACCTTGGCGCCGGCCAGCGCGCCCTTGTGCGCAATGGGGGTGGCCATCGCGATCGTGTTGGCCCAGTTGTGTCCGGGGAGCCCGGGGATGTTGGACGGGTAGCTCAGCGTCACGGTGGGGACGTTCCACGACACGTCGCCAATGTCGTCCGATCCGCCAAAGACGAGCGCCTCGGGGGCCGGGCCGCGCAGCTCCTTGCTCACCTGCGCGATGAGCCCGGTTTCGGGGAAGCTCAGCTCGCGCTGCAACGACTTGGCCAGCGCCTGATCCTTGTCGTCCCACGCCGGGCTTCCCACGCGCAGGATGTTGGCGTGGGTCGCCTCTGCAATCGGCTTGTTGTGGTGGATGTCCCACGCCGAGCCGATCACCATCACGCTGTCCACGCGCGTGTCGGTCATCATGGCGGCACCGTCGGCAATGCGCCTGGCGGTGGCGAACATCGACTTGACGCGCGTGTCGTCCCGCTCGCGGAAGTAGAACCAGATGCTCGCCGTCTGCGGCACCACGTTGGGCTGGTCGCCGCCGTCGCGGATGATGTAGTGCGACCGCTGCACCGGCTCCAGGTGCTCGCGCTTGTACTCCCACCCCTGCGCCATGAGCATCACGGCGTCCAGCGCCGAGCGCCCGCGCCACGGCGCCCCGGCCGAGTGGGCGGTCTGTCCGCGGAACTTGAAGAGCACCGACATCATCGCCAGCGCCCCGGAACGTCCCCACGACACGCTGAGGTCGTTGCCCACGTGCGTGAAGAGCGCCACGTCTACGTCCTTGAACACGCCGGCGCGCACCAGGTGGGCCTTTCCCGCCAGCTGCTCCTCCGCCACACCCGGCCAGAGCACCAGCGTGCCGGGGAGCTTCTCGCGCTCCATGATCTCCTTCACCGCCAGCGCGGCGGCGATGTTCACCGCCTGCCCGGAGTTGTGTCCCTCGCCATGGCCGGGGGCCATGTCGACCATCGCCTCGCGATAGCCGAAGCCCGGCTTCTGGCTCGCCTGCGGAATGCCGTCGATGTCCGAGCCGAGCGAGATGACCGGCTTGCCGCTCCCCCAGCGCGCGACCCACGCCGTGGGCATGCCGGCCACGCCGCGCTCCACCGTGAAGCCGTTCCGCTCCAGGATCCCGGTGAGGTACTTCGACGTCTCGTGCTCCTGCATCCCCAGTTCGCCAAAGGAGAAGAGCATGTCGACGATCTCCTGCACCTGCTTGGCGCGCCCGTCCACCTTGACCAGCGCCTCCTCCTTGAGCTTCTCCAGCCGGGGGTCGGGACGGGGGACGCGCTGCGCGGCCACCGCCCACGGCACGAGCGTGCCCAGGGCAAGGAGCGACACGAGCGCTCGCCCGACGCTGGTGAGGCGCCCCGAACGGCGGGCGCGGGCGACGAGTGCGAATCGGGGGGAAAGGGCGACGCGGGGAACGCGCGGCATGCAGGGACTCCGTGGGGAAGGGTGGAGCGGACGCGGCAAGGATGCCCCGGCCTGCACGGAGCGGCAAGTCGCGACGGGTCCGGTGCAGGGGTCCACCGGCGGGAAACGGAATGTGGCGGCGCGGTGTACACCTCCTCCGCGAGCGCGCGACGTTGCGCGTCGTTACCGGCCCCGGCGAGATTGGGGCGCGGTCGTCCCGCCCCGCGGGACGCTTCCCTCCACGCACTCCTTCCGACTGATGATGACCCGTACCGGACTTCGATTCGTCGCCCCCGCGCTGGCTTCGGGCGCGCTCGCCCTGAGCGCCCTCTCGGCGCTCGTTGCCGCCCCGCTCCACGCGCAGGGGAACCTGAAGGCCGCACCCAGCGGGCGCGCCACGACCGTGGTGACGGTTGCCCCGCCGCGTGTGCAGGGACAGCCCGCCCCCAAGGCGATGAAGATCTCCGTCGACTACGGCGTCCCGGTTGCGCGCGGTCGCGCGGTCGCGGGCGCCCTGGCCGACGACCTGGGGAAGGTCTGGCGGTTGGGCGCCAACGAGGCCACGACGCTGGTGACCGAGGTTGACCTGGTCATCGGCGGCACGACCGTTCCCAAGGGGACCTACTCGCTCTTCGCGGAGACCACCAAGGGGGCGTGGAAGCTGATCGTGAGCAAGAAGACGGGGCAGTGGGGCACCGAGTACGACGCGGCGATGGACCTGGCGCGCATCCCGCTCAAGTCGCGCACCCTCGCGTCGCCCGTGGAGGCGTTCACGCTCCAGCTCATTCCCTCCAACGAGGGCGCCAAGGGCGAACTTCGCTTCGCCTGGGGGACGCTGGAACACTCGGTGGACTGGTCGGCCAAGTAGCCTCGCCGTACTGGCACGGCGAACCGCATCAAACGCAGCGCCCGACCGGTTGGTCGGGCGCTGTTGCGTTGTGCCCGGGGCGAGCGCGGAGGCGAACGCGGGTGCGAGCGCGGGAGCGAGCGCGGGAGCGAGCGCGGGAGCGAGCGCGGGCGCGAGCGTGGGAGCGAGCGTGGGTGCGCCCGAACTTCGACGACCGCGTTCGCTACATTTCGCTCGGCATTTTCTGGGTCCGTCCCCAGCCTCCGTCCCCAGGGTCCGTCCCCAGCCTCCGTCCCCAAACGCACTCCCGTCTCACGGCATGCCCAACCCCCTTGTCGCCCTGCACGCCGCCGGACAGTCCGTCTGGCTCGACTACATCGACCGCGCCATGCTGCGCAACGGCGCGCTGGAGCGCCTCATTCGCGACGATGCGCTGATGGGGATGACGTCGAACCCGACCATCTTCGAGAAGGCGCTGGCCGAAGGCCGCGAGTACGATGAACAGATCGGCGCGCTGCAGACGGCGATGACGCCGTGGCAGCTCTTCGAGCTGATCGAGACCGACGACGTGCGGGCCGCGTGCGACCTCTTTGCCGGCACCTATCGCGAGTCGCAGGGCGTGGACGGCTACGTGTCGATCGAGGTCTCCCCCGGGGTGGCCAACGACGCCGACGCCACGGTGGAGGAAGCGCACCGCCTGTGGGCCACCGTCAACCGGCCTAACGTGATGGTCAAGGTCCCCGGGACGGCCGAAGGGGCCAAGGCGATCCGGCGGCTCAT
>CAZVDJ010000524.1:0-3886 GCA_964626245.1 uncultured Gemmatimonadaceae bacterium | reverse complement strand
GATTCCGACCACGCCGCCGGCGGAGTTCGACCTGGCGCTGCTCGTGCCGGATGGCGTGAGCGCGGCGCAGGTGGAGCAGTTGCTGCGCCGGAGCGCGGGTGACCTGCTCGAACGGCTGGAACTGTTCGACGAGTTCCGCGGGACCGGCGTGCCCGCAGGGCATCGAAGCATCGCGTGGCGATTGACCTTCCGGGACGCCACGCGCACACTACGCGACAAGGAAGTCGACGGGCGTCGACTCAAGATCCTCCGGGCCCTGGAGAGCGAACTCGGTGTCAAACCCCGAACGTCCTGAGCTGTCGGCGTTCGCCCAGCTCGAGCAGCTGGTGCACCACCTGGGCGAAGAGTTGGCCGGCTTTCGCCGGCGGGCACTCGCCGCCGAGTCGCGCGTGCGCGTGCTCGAGACGGCGGTGACGCAGGGGGGCGACTCGGCAAGCCTGGAACGGCTGCGCACGCTCGAGGGTGAGAACGCGGAGCTGCGCGCGCGCCTGGCCTTTGCGACCGAGCGCACGCGCCAACTGCTCGCGCGCGTGCACTTCCTTCGCCAGCAACAAGGGCGCCCCCCCGCCGGCCCGGCGGCGTCCGGTGGTGCCGGGGCCGCCTCCGCTGGGAGCGGTGGAGGGCGCGGATGAGCGAGAAGCGACACTCGGTGAAGGTCGAGATCGTGGGCGAGGAGTACACCATCCGCTCCGACGCCTCGCCCGAGCACACGCGCGCGGTGGCGCACTACGTCGACCAGTCGATCAAGCGCGTCCTGCATTCTTCGCCCGTGTCCGAGAACCACAAGGCGGCAATCCTCGCGGCGTTGCAGATCACGGACGAGCTCTTCCGCGCGCGCGCCGCCGCCGAGGCCACCGACGAGGCGATGGAGAGCCTCGCGTCAGAGATTCGCCGCTGGCTTCCGCCGGCCAAGCGCGGCGAGAGCGGCGAGCATCCGGCCATCTGAGCCGACCGTCTGGCGGGCCGGGACGCGCCGCAGGCGCGACCTACCCGCTCGGCTAATTGCCATTTCTACAGTCGGCACGTAGCTTGACGGCGAGTAACCCGTCGAGGCGTAGGTACAAGCTCCTGCACGACTTAGCCTGTCCCATCCCGTGCCCCACGCCGGCACCGGATCGGCGGGCCGTGGTGCCGGGCACGCGCCGCCGACCGTGGGTTTCCTTCGACGACGCGGCGCACCGCCGCGGTGGAGCCATAGATCGACATGAATTCGACGATACTCGTCGCTGCGTTGAGCGTGCTCGGTGTGCTCGCTGCCGCAGCGTCTTTCATTTTCGGTCGGCGATCGGGGCAGTCGCGCGAGCGTGACGCGCAGCGCCTTGCCAAGAGCTCGGCGGAGGAACTCTCCAAGCGCATCGTGGGCGACGCCGAGCGCGAGGCGGAGTCGCTGCGGAAGAGCGCGGTGCTGGCCGGCAAGGAAGAGCTCATCAAGCTGCGCGAGGCGTGGGAAGTGGAAGCCCGGCACCGTCGCGAAGAAGTGGAGCGAGAGGAGCGCCGCGTGGACGATCGCGAGACGCAACTCGAGAAGAAGGTCGACCTCCTGGAGCAACGCGAGCGCGACCTCGGGCGGCGCGCGAGCGACCTGGGCCGCAAGGAGAAGACCGTCGCCGAGCGCGAGCAGGAGCTGGAGCGGCTGGTGAGCGACGAGCGTCGCCGGTTGGAGTCGCTGGCCGGGATGTCGGCGTCGGAGGCAAAGACCGAGCTGATCGCGCGCCTGGAGCGCGAGGCCGAGGCCGACGCCGCCAATCGTATCCGCGAGATCCGCGAGACGGCGCGACGCAATGCGGAGCGCGAGGCCAAGAAGATCGTGGCGCTGGCGGTGCAGCGCATCGCCTCGGAGCACACGAGCGAGATATCGGTCTCATCGGTGGCGCTCCCGAACGACGAGATGAAGGGGCGCATCATCGGGCGGGAGGGGCGGAACATCCGCGCCTTCGAGCTGGCCACGGGTGTGGACGTCGTGATCGACGACACGCCGGACACCGTGGTGGTGTCGTGCTTCGACCCGATCCGCCGCGAGGTTGCCCGGCTCTCGCTGGAGAAGCTGGTCACCGACGGGCGCATCCATCCGGGCCGCATCGAGGAAGTGGTCGCCAAGTCGCGGAAGGAGGTGGACCAGCAGATCGTGGAACTGGGCGAGGAGGCGGCGTACGAGACCGGGATCCACGGCCTGCATCCGGAGGTGATCAAGCTCATCGGGCGCATGAAGTGGCGCACGAGCTACGGGCAGAACATCCTGGATCACTCCAAGGAGGTTGCGCACCTGGCGGGGATCATGGCGTCGGAGCTCGGGCTCGACGTGGCCATGGCCAAGCGTGGCGCGCTGCTGCACGACATCGGCAAGGTGCTCACGCACGAGCACGAGGGGACGCACGTGCAGCTGGGCGTGGAAGTGGCCACCAAGTACGGTGAGCATCCGCTGGTGATCAACGCCATCGCCGCGCACCACGACGACGTGCCGCACGAGAGCGAGATCTCCGTGCTGGTGCAGGCGGCCGACGCCATCTCGGGCTCGCGTCCCGGCGCGCGTCGCGAGGCGTTCGAGACCTACGTCAAGCGGCTGGAGGGGCTGGAGAAGATCGCCAGCAGCTACAAGGGCGTGGACAAGGTGTACGCCATCCAGGCAGGGCGCGAGCTGCGCGTGATCGTCACCCCCGACGGCGTGGACGACGTGCGCATGGGCGCGCTGGCGGACGAGATCGCCCGCCGCATCGAGGCCGAGTTGCAGTACCCGGGGCAGATCAAGGTCGTGATCATTCGCGAGACGAGGGCGGTGGATGTCGCACGTTGACGAAGCGATGACGGAGGGAGTGGCGCGGCGCATCGACGGGACGGCCGTGGCCAAGGCGGTGCGCGAGGATGTCGCGCGCGAAGTCGCCGCGCTCACGGCGCTCGGCGTGACGCCGGGGCTGACGGTGGTGATCGTGGGCGAGGATCCCGCCAGCCAGACCTACGTGGCGGCTAAGGAGAAGGCGAGCATCGAGGCGGGGATGAAGGGCGAGACGATCCGACTTCCCGCCGACACGCCGCAGGGCGAGCTCGAGGCGCTGATCGACCGGCTCAACGCCGACGCCTCCGTGCACGGCATCCTGGTGCAGAGCCCGCTGCCGCGACACATGGACGCCAACACGGTGGTGCGCCGCATCGTCCCGGAGAAGGATGTCGACGGCTTCCACCCGGTGAACGTGGGGAAGCTGCTGATCGGGGAGAAGGACGGCTTTGCGCCGTGCACGCCGGCCGGCGTGCAGGAGTTGCTGGTGCGCTACGGTGTGGAGACGTCGGGGAAGGAAGTGGTGGTCGTGGGGCGCAGCAACATCGTGGGGAAGCCGATGGCCGCGCTCCTGGTGCAGCAGGGGGCGGGGGCCGACTGCACGGTGACGGTCTGCCACTCGCGCACGAAGGACCTGGCCTTCCACACGCGCCGTGCCGACATCGTCATCGCCGCGTTAGGCAAGCCGGAGATGATCACCGGCGAGATGATCCGGCCGGGGGCGGTCGTGATCGACGTGGGCATCTCGCGCGTGGCCGACGCCAGCAAGGCGCGCGGTTATCGCCTGGCGGGCGACGTGCACTTCGAGAGCGTGTCGCGCGTGGCCTCGCTCATCACCCCGGTGCCTGGAGGGGTGGGGCCGATGACGATCGCGATGCTCCTCAAGAACACGGTCCGGGCAGCTCGCCAGGCGCACCAGGCGGGCCGGGCACCGGCGTGAGCCCGGCGCGGCGCCCGCGGGGTGCGGCGACGCCTCCGCGCGAGGCGCCGGATCTCTTTGCCGCTGGCGGGGACTTCCCTGCGCGGGGCCACGTGGACGCGGACGACGATCGCTTCGCCGCCGCCGATCGGCCCGTTTCTTGGGAAGCCGATGCACACGGCGGCTATCGGCGATGG
>CAZVDJ010000523.1:0-3894 GCA_964626245.1 uncultured Gemmatimonadaceae bacterium | reverse complement strand
GGTCGATCGTTCGCGCCCTCGCCAGCTCCCCCCCCCCCGCGCACCGGCCGCGTCACCTCCTCGTTTCCCGCCCCGCGGCGGTCCGCGGCGCGTTCCCCGACCCACGCCCGATCGTACCCGGACTCGCCATCGATCCGATCCCGCGACGGACGCCCTCGGCTGCCGCGACTACGGCGCCCCCTCCGCGTCGCCACGCAACCGCCCGAGCAGCCAGTCGTGCAGCAACGCGTTGCTCGCCACCACCGGCGTGTGCCCAGGCTGCACGTCACGCCCCGAGAGGTCGGTCGCGCGCCCTCCGGCCTCCCGCACCAGCAGGAGGCCGGCCGCGATGTCCCACGGGGCGAGCGTCAGTTCCCAGAAGGCGTCGAAGTGACCGCAGGCCACGTGTGCCAGGTCGAGCGACGCCGCCCCGGCTCGCCGCACCCCCGCCGTCTCGACCATCACCCTCGCCAGCTGCGGGAGGTAGCGCTCCACGTCCTCCGGACGCTTGAACGGGAGCCCGGTCCCGATCAGGGCGCGCAGCGGCTGGTCGATCGACGAGACGCGTATTGGCGCGCCATCGCGCCACGCCCCTCCGCCGGCGACGGCGTGGAAGCGGATGTCGTGCGGAATGTGGAGGACGACGCCCGCCGCGAGCTCTCCGCCCAGCATCGCGCCGATCGAGACGGCGTATTCGGGGAAGCCGTGCAGGAAGTTCGTCGTCCCGTCGAGCGGGTCGACGATGAACGTGACCCCGTCGTGCTCCTCCACCTCGGGGGTCAGCTCCTCGCCCAGCACCAGGGCGTCGGGGATGCGCTCCAGCAGCGTCTCCGCGATGCGCTCCTCAGCGCCCAGGTCGACTTCGCTCACGAAATCGGCGCGCGACTTGGACTGCCAGTCGAGCGTGGCCAGGTCGCGTGTGCGCTCGCGCACATACGCCGCCCCGCGCTGTGCGGCGAGCGTGGCGGCGTCCAGGAGCTGCGCGAGCAGGGCGGGGTCGTGTCGTTGCGACGGCAAAGTCAGTCCCCTTAAGTTGATCGGATGCCAAGAATCTTTAGCGGCATCCAGCCGTCAGGGGAACTGCACATCGGGAACTACCTGGGGGCCGTACGGAACTGGGTCCAGCTCCAGCACGAGTTCGAGAGCTTCATCTGCGTGGTCAACTACCACGCGATCACCATCGCGTACGAGCGCGACGACCTCGTCCGCCGGACGCACGAGATGGCGGTCTCCCTGCTGGCCGCCGGCATCGACCCGGGGCGCGCCACGCTCTTCGTGCAGTCGATGGTGCCCGAGCACACGGAGCTGGCCTGGATCTTCAACACGGTCACGCCGCTCGGCGAGCTGGAGCGGCAGACGCAGTTCAAGGACAAGGCGTCGCGCCAGGAGAGCGTCCTGGCCGGCATCCTCAACTACCCGGTCCTGCAGGCGGCCGACATTCTCCTGTACCACGCCGACATCGTCCCCGTGGGCGAGGACCAGGTCCAGCACCTCGAGCTCTCGCGCGAGATCGCGCGCCGGTGGAACGCGCGCTTCGGCGAGGGCTATTTCCCGGAGCCGCAGGCACGACTCACCCCGACGCGCCGGATCCTGGGGCTCGATGGGCAGGCCAAGATGTCCAAGTCGCTGGGCAACACCATCGCCCTGCTCGAGGAGCCCGCGGCGATCTGGGAGAAGTTGCGCCCGGCGGTGACGGATCCCGCGCGCGTGAAGAAGAGCGACCCGGGCAATCCCGACGTCTGCAACATCTACCAGCTGCATCGCGCGTTCAGCCCCGACGCCACGCAGGATCACGTGGCCGCGCAGTGCCGAAGCGCGGGGTGGGGGTGCATCGACTGCAAGAAGGTCCTGGCCGAATCGATGGAAGGCGAGCTGGTCCCGATCCGCGCGCGGGCGGCCGAGCTGGCGGCGAAGCCGTCGATGGTGCGCGAGGCGCTGGGCGACGGGGCGGCGCGCGCGCGCACGGTGGCGCGTCGCACGATCGCCGAGGTGCGTGACCGGATGGGACTCGAGATCGCGGGCCTAACGGTGGAGCGCTGAGCCGTGGAGAAGATCATCAAGGCGGCGGTGGACCGCGGGGCGTCGGACCTGCACATCAAGGCGGGCGACGTCTTTCGCGCGCGCATCGACGGCAAGCTCGTCGCCATGACGAAGCAGGCGCTCACGCCCGAGCAGACGCGGGCCATCGCCATGCGCCTCATCGCCAACGAGAAGGTGCGGGAGAAGGTCGACTCGCTCCTCGACTACGACTGCTCGTGGGGGGCGCCGGGAATCGGCCGCTTCCGCGTGAACATCCTGCGGCAGCGCTCCAGCTTCATGATCGTGATGCGCGTGATTCCCTTCAAGGTGCCCACCATCGGCGAGCTGTCGCTGCCGCCGGTGCTGGAGAAGATCGCGCTCACCGAGCGTGGCATGGTGCTCGTGACCGGCGTGACCGGTTCGGGCAAGTCGTCCACGCTGGCCGGGATCATCTCGCACATCAACACGACCGCGGAGAAGCACATCGTGACGCTGGAGGAGCCGATCGAGTTCCTCCATCGCGACGTCCGCAGCTCCATCACCCAGCGCGAGATCGGGGTCGACACGGAGACGTTCCGCCAGGGGCTCAAGGCCGCGCTGCGGCAGGACCCCGACGTGATCGTCCTGGGGGAGCTGCGCGACACGGAGACGATCGACACCGCGATGAAGGCCGCGGAGACGGGGCACCTCCTGCTGGCCACGGTGCACACCCCCGACGCGCAGACCACGATCATGCGCATCGTGTCGATGTTCCCGCCCGAGGAGCAGGAGGTGGTGCGCTTGCGCCTGGCGGAGTCGCTGCACGCCGTGGTGTCGCAGCGCCTGCTGCCGCGCGCCGACGGCAAGGGGCGGGCGGTGGCCTGCGAGATCATGATCAATACGCCCACCATCCGCGACCTCATCCTCCAGAACAACGTGGGGGAGATCCGCGACTACATGGCCGAGGGGCGCGACCAGTACGGCATGCAGACCTTCGACCAGCACCTGGCCGACATGGTCACCTCGGGGATCGTCTCGTTCGAGGTGGCGCTGGCGGCCTCCACGCGCCCGGCCGACTTCCAGCTGCAGATGTCGGTGTTCAAGAAGGACGCGCGTGACATGAATGCGCCGCCCGAGACCTTCGGCGGCGACCTGACCCTGGGCACCAGCGGAGGCATGTGGCAGTGACAACGGCGATCAAGGGGATCTTCGGTCCGGTCATCACGACGTTCGACCGGCGCGGCGAACTGGACCTCGACGCCTTCGGCGCCAACCTCAAGGCGCACGTCGCGGCGGGGCTCGACGGCGTCGTGGTGGCGGGGTCGACGGGTGAGGCAGCGCTCCTGGAGGAAGGCGAGCGCCAGCGACTGGTCGAGATGGCGCGTTCGGTCATCCCCTCATCGCACCACCTCATCGTCGGGACGGGCGCCGAGTCGACCAAGGCGTGCGTGCGTCGTTGCCGTGAGGCGGCCGAACGCGGCGCCACGGCGTGCCTCGTCGTGGCCCCGCACTACTACGCCAACGCCATGTCGGTGCGGGCGCTGCAGGCGCATTACGAGCGCGTGGCCGACGAGTCGCCGGTTCCGGTGCTGCTGTACAACATCCCCAAGTACATGCACTTCAAGCTCGAGCCCGAGCTGGTGGTGCGCCTGGCGGAGCACGAGAACATCGTGGGGATGAAGGACAGCTCGGGCGACCTGGAGACGCTCGCCAAGTACCTCGTGGTGCAGGGGCCAAACTTCGGCGTGATCACCGGGCATGGCGGCACCTGGCTCAAGGCGCTCAAGATGGGCGTGGTGGGCGGCATCCTGGCCGTCGCGCTCTTTGCGCCCGAACTCACCCTCGAGATCGCGCGGCTGGCCGCCACCGATCACGAGCCCGAAGCGTCGGAGTCGCAGCGCCGCCTGACGCCGCTGG
>CAZVDJ010000522.1:0-3897 GCA_964626245.1 uncultured Gemmatimonadaceae bacterium | reverse complement strand
CTGTTGGTGTTGTCGCCGGTGCCGCTGAGCCCTGTCACCAGGCCGTAGCCGACCAGGCGGAGCGGAACCCCCTGGTCGTCGAGGACCAGGTCGCGGATGGGGACGCCCTGTGCCGACGCCGCCCGGGCCAGGAGGCACGAGGCGGCGAGGAGCGTGCTGCGACGGAGAAAGCGCATGGCGGTCACGGCCAGAAGAGCCCCACGATCTTCGTGACGATGCCGCTCTTGGGCTTGCCTAACGAACCCTTGGAGGCATACGCCAGCTGGATGTCGGCGATGTTGTCGGATGCGATGACGTCGCGCGCGTTCACGTCGAGCGGGCGGATGAAGCCGCTGAGCGTGAGCGTCTGCTTGTTCTTGTCCACGTCGATGAGCTTGGAGCCCTTCACCTGCAGGAGCCCTTCCTTGGTCACGGCCATCACGCGCACCGGGATCTCGGCGGCATAGCGGGTGTCGCGCGTGGCGTTGCCGCGCTGGTGCGAGGTGCTTCCGTCGCCGGCCTCGACCTCACCGTCGATCGGACCCATGGCGCTGCCGGCGGCCCCCATGGACGGCGGGGTGATGCCGATGTCGAGGCGACGGCGGCGCGCCGCCGATGCGGAGTTGTCCTTGTTGGCCTCGGCGAGCGCGTATTCGTCGACGACCACCTTGATGATGTCGCCCACGGCAAACGACCGCTTGTTCGAGGTCCAGGAGATGTTCCGCGCGGGAGCGGCCTGCGCCCCGCTGTCGGCCTGCGCGCGCGCCGGCTGGGCGCCGAGCGTGGAGGCAACGAGGCTGAGAAGGACGGCGAGCGTGGAGAGAAGGCCCACCACGGCGCGCGGCAGGCGCCGCGGCGGGGCGTCGGGGCGCGAGGGGACGCTGGGGATCACGGTGACGCGGCGCGGGGTGGCCACGACGTCGCAATGGTGGATCATCGGGTCCTCGAGGAATCGGAAGCGGAATCGAAGGCGGTGACGTGCGCGGGACCGGTGACCACGCCGCGCAGCTGGCGGCGAGCGCCGAGCCGGACGGGAATGGTGTCGCCGAGGGCGCCGGCGACGGGGGCGGTGCCGTCGAGCGTCAGGGAGAGCCCGTCGTGCTGCAGGGTGAAGCGGACGGCGGAGCCGGCCGCGACGAGCGGCGCCGGCGCCACGGCGGGGGTGCGCAGCACCTCGCCGGCCTGGATCACGCGGCGCGCCACCCACCCGGGCGCTGCCGGCGTGTAGGTGGTGCGCAGCACGCCGCCCACCGGACGGCGCGCGGGGGCCAGGTCGCGGGCGGTGAGCACCGTGCCGCGCGACAGCCGCCGGGTGGCGACCACCACGTCGAGCAGCGAATCGCCAGCCGGTACGCGGGCCTGCGCCTGCGCGGCGCCCACCGACAGCGGCAGGGCGAGCAGCAGGACGACCAGGACACGCACCACCCGGCGCGCCGACATCAGCGCACCATGTTGTTGGCGGTGGACATCATCTCCTCGGCGTTCTTGATCGCCTTGGAGTTGATCTCATAGGCGCGCATGGAGGTGATCATGTCGACCATCTCCTGCACGATCTCGACGTTGCTCCCCTCGAGGTGGCTCTGGAGGATGCGTCCCATCCCCTCGTCGCTGGGAAAGCCGACCGTCGGCTGTCCCGATGCCGGCGTCTCGGCGTACAGGTTCTGCCCCAGCGCCTGCAGCCCCGAGGGGTTCATGAAGCGCGCGAGCTCGATCTGCCCCAGCTCCGTCTTCTCCACCTGCTCGATCCCCGTCCCCACCGAGACCTTGCCGGTCGAGGAGATGGTGATCTCGGCGGCGTCGGTGGGAATGCGGATGCCGGGGATGACCGCGTAGCCCTCGCTCGTGATGAGCGTCCCCGTGTCGGAGATGCCGAACGATCCATCGCGCGTGTAGGCGACGGCGCCCGACGGCAGTTGCACCTGGAAGAACCCCTCGCCCTCGATGGCCAGGTCGAGCGGACGCGACGTCTGCTCGACCGGCCCCTGCGAGTGCAGGCGCTGCACCGCGGCGAGCCGGGTCCCGCGCCCCACCTGGATGGCCGGCATCGTGTTGGTGTCGGGGTTGCCCACCACCGCCGCCCCCTGCACCGTCTGGTACAGGAGATCCTCGAAGTGCGCGCGCGAGCGCTTGAAGCCCGTGGTGTTCACGTTCGCCAGGTTGTTGGCGATCACCTCGGTGCGAAGCTGCTGCGCCATCATGCCGGTGGCGGCGGTGCGAAGGGCGGGATTCATGGAGTCGAGACGTGAGACGGGGAACGGGAGACGGGGGGCGTGCGCGGCTAGCCGGGGACCTTGCCCAGCTCGTTGCTGATGGTGCCGCGGATGCCGTCGAGCGTGGTCAGCACCTTCTGCGCGTTGGCGAAGTGGCGCTGGATGGCGATCATGTCCACCATCGACGAGAGCGTGTTGACGTTGCTCCCCTCCAGGTGGCCCTGCATCAGGTCGCGCGCGTCGTAGGCGACGTTGGTGCGGCCGGCGTCGGGGACGAAGTGCATCCCGCCTTCATGCTGCAGCGTGGCGTTCGGGGGCGATGCCTCCACCCGCAGGCGGTCGATGCGCACGCGGTCCACGATCACCCACCCGCTGCGGTCGATCTCCACGGACTTGCCGGACACCTGGATCGGTCCGCGCTCACCCAGGAGCTGGTTCCCCTGCGAATCGGTGAGGAAGCCCTTGGGGTCGACGCTGAGCGAACCGCCGCGGCTCCACCGCTCGCCATTGGCACCCTGCACCACGAGGTACTGCTCGCCTCGAAGCGCGAGATCGAGCGGATTGCCCGTGGGGGTGAAGGTCCCTTCGCTGAAGTCCGTGGCCGCCTCGGCCACCGGGAGCCCCTGCGACACGAGGCGCGCGAAGACGCGCTCCCCCTTGAAGCCGGTGGTGTTGACGTTCGCCAGGTTGTGGGCCGCGACTTCCTGGCGCCGCTCCCAGTAGCGGAGGGCGTAGGCGGCGCTGGCGATTCCGTCAGTCTTCATGCGGGACGCTCGGGGCGTGGGACGTCCGCATGAAAAGGCAACCGATGTGCCCGTCCTCGGCGCGTGGCGGGCTACGCTCTAACTCGTTGTCACGCTGTGGCTTGCTGCCGAGCGGGCCCCAGCCCGGCCCAGCGGCGCGCGCGCTGCCACACGGAAAGTCGTGCCGAACCGGGCGCTTTCTGCCGGGCGGAAGCGGACGCCATCCCCCCCAGGAGGGCAAGGGCGTCGCGCGAGAGGCCGGTGCGGCGGGCGACTTCCACCGTCGGGGTCCCCGACGCGAAGAGCGCGCGCGCCTCCGCCGATCGCGTGCCCGACGGCGTGCGCGACGGCGTCGCGCTGCGAGCACGCGACTGGCTGCGCGAGGTGGCGGCATTCGCCGGTCCCGCCGGCTGCCGAGTTGGCCACGCAATGAGCACCAGCAGCGCGAGCACGGCCACCACGAGCACGCCGGTGACCGCAAGCGTGATGGTGTCGCTCGTGATGAGGTCGATGAGCTGCAGGAGCGTACGCATCGTCAGGCCGGGGTGCGGAAGTGGGCGAGCTCGGTGCGCAGTCGTCCCAGCGCCTTGGCGCGAATCTGCGACACGCGCGACTCGGTGAGGTCGAGGACGTCGGCGATCTCGTGGAGCTTGAGCTCCTCGAAGTAGTAGAGCGTGAGGACGATGCGCTCCTGGTCCTTGAGGCGGGTGAGCGCCTGGCGGAGGATCTCCTTCTCCTGCTCGCGGTTGATCTCGTCCTCGATGGACGGGTCATGCTCGCTGGAGAGTGCCTCGGTGGGGAGGTGCGGCTGCCCGTCGTGCTCGGTGGCCGACTGGTCGAGCGAGATCTGCACCGCGTTCTCGGTGTCGGCCTGCCAGCGCCAGAGCGTGCCGACGTCGAGTCCCAGGTGCTCGGCGAGTTCCTTGTCGCTGCGCGCGGCTGCGACGAGTTGCAGGTAAGCCGAA
>CAZVDJ010000521.1:3677-3902 GCA_964626245.1 uncultured Gemmatimonadaceae bacterium | reverse complement strand
CTTCGAGCGGATTACCGGAGGTTTGCAGAAAACTCGTCCTGCCCGCGAAGGCACCGGTCGAATAGCCGATCCGCAATGCGAAGCCACCGATGATGGCGAGCGTGAAATTGGCGAGCGGCCCGGCCAGCGACATCCACGCGGCGCGCTTCGGATAACGGCGCGCCCAGAAGGGATCATACGGCGCCGAGGCCCAGCCCATCATCCATCCATTGAAGAAAAACGATG
>CAZVDJ010000521.1:0-3667 GCA_964626245.1 uncultured Gemmatimonadaceae bacterium | reverse complement strand
CGATGCCCACGGGAAGATCAACATGCCAAACGGCTCGCGCTGAATGTGCGGGAACGGACTGAGCGAAACCTGGCCAGAGTTGTAGGCGGTGCGATCTCCGCCCATCAGCGCGGCCCAGGCGTGCGCGGCCTCGTGGCAGACGGTCGAGAACAGAAACACGACGTACCACATGATTCCAAATACGATCTGATCTGCTTCCAGCATTCCTACTTAGAGTAGCAAGCGCGGTGCGCAAGGAATCCGACAGCGGGGAGCAGAGCGGCGATCAAGAACGCTTCGGCGTAGAGTTGTCGATCGAAGAGGCGTCCGGTCATCGGCGTGACGATGGCGACCAGCGCTGACCACGCGCCCGAGGAGATGCCGGCGAGATAGGCGGAGTCGCGCACGCCGAAGGCCGATGTGCCGTAGGATACGCCGCCGACGATGAAGCCCGCGGCGATGAACATGGCGAAGAACAGAAGGGCCATGAGAGAGGGGATGTCCTTTGTATAGGGCGCGAAGGCGAGAGGGATCGACAGGACGGTCAACGCCGCGAATAGCTTTTGATGGCCGTGTTTGTGCGCGGTCTTGTCGGTAAGCCAGCCCCAAACGAAATAGCCGAGCTCCCATCCGAGCGGGGGGATCCAGAGCAGATTGCCGATTTCGATCTGAGATTTGCCCAAGGTTTTCAGGTACGGCGAGGCGAAGTAAAGGGTGAAGCCGAGCGGGGCGGCACCGAAGGCGTAAATGATGACGAAGGCCCAGAAGCGCCGATCACGCCAGTCGGCGCGCGGCGCTTCCGCCGGCACTTCGGGGATGCGGCGGATGTCTTCGCGGCGGCTGAGCACGCGCCACATCGCGATCCACGCCAACCCGATGGCGCCTGTAAACCAGAACGCACCCTGCCAGCCGAAGGCCTTGAACACGGGCGTAATGATGATCGGCGTGATGACCGCGCCGAGCGATCCGCCGCTGAACGCGACGGCGACGCCGCGGGCTCGCATCGATGCAGGGAGAGTCTGCACGACGGTGCGAAGGCCGCCGGGGAACGTCCCGTGACCAAGCCGTCGCCCGCCATGCGGCGGGCCATCGCCGAGGCGGAAGTCGGCGACGACTACCTCGACGGCGACCCGACCACCCGGCGGCTGGAGGAACGCGTGGCCGCGATGCTGGGCAAGGAGCGCGCGCTCTTCTGTCCCAGCGGGACGATGGCGAACCAGTGCGCGATCTGGGCGCTGGCCGAGCGTGGCACGGAGATCTACGCCGATTTCGGCTCGCACATCAACGACTGGGAGATGCTCGCCGCCGCCGCGGTGGCCGGCGTGCAGCTGCGTACGGTGCAGGGCGAGGGGCCCATGATGGATGCGCAGTCACTGGAGCGCGCATTCCGTCCGCGCGCGGCCAGCGCACCACGCCCGTCGCTGGTCTGCCTGGAGAACACGCACAACGGCGCGGGCGGGCTGGTGACGCCGCTGGCGGGGATCAAGGCGATGCACGACGTGGCGCGCAACCACGGGTGCGCGGTGCACCTCGATGGCGCGCGGCTCTGGAACGCGTCGGTGGCGTCGGGGACGCCGCTCGACGAGTTCGCCCGCTACGGCGACACGGTGATGGTGTCGTTTTCCAAGGGGCTCGGCGCCCCGGCCGGAGCCATCGTCGCCGGCACCGACGAGGCGATGGAGAGAGCCAACGAGCACCGCAAGCGATTGGGTGGCGTGATGCGCCAGAGCGGCGTCCTGACAGCGGCGGCGCTGTACGGGCTCGAGCACAACCTGGCGCGTCTGTGCGAAGACCACGAGAAGGCGACGGCCTTCGCGGGGATCGTCGATCGCGCCATTGCGGCCACCGTGGTGCCACCCGACACCAACATCGTGATGATCGATCTCACGCCGGGGCTCTCGGCGCACGACGTGGTGCGGCGCGTGGCGGAGCACGGCGTGCGCGTTGGCGTATGGACGCCCACGCGCGTGCGCGCGGTGATGCACCTCGATGTCACCCCCGCACAGGTGGAACAGGCGGCCGAGGCGGTGCTCGCGGGGTTGGACGAGGCGTGGCGCGCGCTTGGCGATACCAGCGAGTGGCCGGCCGTGTCGCCCAAGCGGTAGCGATGCGGCGGTACCGGCGCGGCGATACCGCCGAAGCGGTAGCGGGGAAGCGGGGCGGCGGCTAGACTTACCGTCGCTCCAGGTCCCGGAGGGCGTGAGCGCGCCAACCCCGTGAGGACCCCGAAGGTAGCAGCGGTACGCGATGTCTCGCGTTGCTTCGTCAGACCTGGAGTATCGCGCGGGTGCTCGGCCAGCAGGTGGCCCTCGAGCCCCGCGCGATTTTGCTTGGTACCGCCCTCCCGTCGCCCCGCGGCAAGGGCCAATTTCCGCGGAGGAACAGGGGCGCAGCATCTCCGCGCCCTCCCGTCTCCCGTCTCCAGTCTACCAACTCGGAATTGCTCGCCCTCGCCCGTAAGTACCGGCCCCGGTCGTTCGCGACGGTAGCGGTCCAGTCCCACGTTTCCAACACGCTCAAGGGAGCAATCGCCCGCGGGCGCGTGGCGCATGGCTACCTGTTGTGCGGGCCGCGCGGTGTGGGCAAGACGACGCTCGCGCGCGTGCTGGCCATGGCGCTCAACTGCGAGAACAAGCGCGCGGACGGCGAGCCGTGCGGCGAGTGCACCAGCTGCACGCGCATCTGGAGCGGCGGCGCGTCGCTCGACGTGGTGGAGATCGACGCCGCCTCCAACCGGGGCGTGGATGACGCGCGCGAACTGCGCGAGCGCGCGATGTACGCACCCTCCGGCGAGGGGCGCTACAAGGTGTACATCGTGGACGAGGCGCACATGCTCACGCGCGAGGCGTGGAACGCGCTGCTCAAGATCCTCGAGGAGCCGCCGCCGCGCGTGGTCTTCGTCTTTGCGACGACCGAGCCGCAGAAGATCGCCCAGGCGGCCGCCCCGGTGCTGTCTCGGCTGCAACGCTTCGACTTCCGGCGCATGGGCGCGGGCGACATTCGCGAGCGCGTCTCGGCCGTGCTGGCCGAGGAAGGGGTGTCGGCGGAGCCCGAGGCGCTGGGGATGATCGCGCGCGCCGCCGACGGCTCCATGCGCGACGCCCTCTCCCTCACCGACCAGGTGCTGGCACTGGGCGATGGGGCGGTGACGGCACTGCGGGTACGCGAGGCGCTGGGACTGGTGGCGGAAGACGAGTACCTGGCGATTCTCGACCTCATCGCCGAGCGCCGTGCGGGCGACGTCTTTTCGACCATTGGGCGGCTGGTAGACCTGGGCGTCGACCTGGGGCAGTTCCTGGCGGGGCTCGGCGACATGCTGCGTGCGCAACTCGCCGTCTCGCTCGGCTCCGACCAGGTGGAAGTGAGCGCGGTGGCGCGCGCCGCGCTGGCCGAGCGCAAGCAGCGGCTGTCGCCGGGCGACCTGCTGCGCATGCTCAACGCGGTGGCGGAGCTGGAGCCCCGCTTCCGGCGGAGCGGGCAGCAGCAGCTGCTGCTGGAGACGCTCCTGGTGCGGTTTGCACTGCTGGACCGGACGCTCGAGCTGGAGCAGGTGCTCCGCGAGGTGTCAGGGGGACCGGTCGGACCCGGCGGAGGTGGAGGCGGGGGCGGCTCGCCGCTCCCCCGCGCGTCGTCGCCGTCGCCCGCGTCGCGGCCGACCCCGCCGTCCGATGCCCGTGGCGGGGTTCGC
>CAZVDJ010000520.1:0-3902 GCA_964626245.1 uncultured Gemmatimonadaceae bacterium | reverse complement strand
GCGCCGGCATGCAGCTGGCGAGAGCGCCGAGCTGGCGGCGCTCCCCGTCTTCGTCCCGTCGCGCCGGCTGCTGGAGCGGCTTCGCCGCGCCTTCCTCGGCCGCTCGGTGGCGCTGGCCGACGCCGAGGACGCGCGCGGCGTGCTCCCGCTGTTGCGCGCCTTCGAGACGGTGCAGGAAGCGCTCGACGTGGACGCGGCGCATCGCTTTGCGTCGCGCCTCACGGGCAACGATGCGCAGCAGCTGGTGGTGGAGATGGCGCACGACATGCGCTCGCCGCTGGGTTCCATCCTCATCCTGGCCGAACGCCTGCGCGCGGGTGCCGGGGGCGAACTTGCCCCCATCCAGCAGCGGCAACTCGGGCTGATCTACAGCGCGGCGTTCGGGCTCAGCGCGCTGGCGGGTGACGTGATCGAACTCGCCCGCGGCGGCACCACGTTGATGGACCAGCAGCCGATTGCCTTTTCCGTGTCCGACGTGCTGCAGGCGATCCTGGACATCCTGCGCCCGATGGCCGAGGAGAAGAAGCTGGCCATGCGATGCACCGGTCCCACGGCCGACGTGCGCATCGGGCATCCGGCGGCGCTCAACCGCGTCCTCCTCAACCTGGCCACCAACGCGATCAAGTTCACCAACGCGGGCTCGGTGGAAGTCGTCTGCCGCGAGCTGGACCGCACGCGCGTGGAATTCTCCGTGCGCGACACCGGACGCGGAATCCCCGAGTACGTGATGACGAACCTGTTCGAGGCGTTCCGCCAGCGGCAGGTGCCCGGCGACTACGCCTTCTCGAGCGCTGGGCTGGGGCTCTCCATCTGCCAAAAGCTCGTGGGCGCGATGGGCGGGACGCTGGGGGTGGAGACGGAGCTGGAGAAGGGGACGCGCTTCCACTTCACCCTCGAATTGCCGCAGCCGGCGCGCATGTAAGGCGCGCTCGTCGCAGACTGGACGGAAGCGGCGCATCATCGCAGCTTTGCGCGTCTGGCCGCCGCCACTCCCGACACACACGATCCCGCCGCCACGAGGCCCGCATGTCCGACCGACGCAGCTTCATGTCCACGATGATGCGAGCGGGTGTCGCACTCCCCACCATGCGGGCGTCGGCCTTTGCGACGCTCTTCCGCGCTGAAGACATCGTCCGCGGCAAGCGGGCCGAGGAAGCCGCGGGCGACGAGGACTACTGGTCGCAGATCCAGATGGCGTTCGATGACGACCGTACCCTGGTCAACCTGAACAACGGCGGGGTGAGTCCGGCGCCGACGCACGTGTTGGACATGATGATCCGGGACCTGCGCTTCTCCAACCAGATCCCGGTCGACCACATGTGGGCGGTGCTGGAGCCGCGCATCGAGACCGTCCGGCGCGACCTGGCGCGGATGTTCGGCTGTGATCCCGAGGAGATGGCGATCACGCGCAACGCCTCGGAGGCCAACGAGACGATGATCCTCGGCCTCGACCTCAAGCGCGGCGACGAGGTGATCGTCTCGAACCAGAACTACGGGCGGATGATCACCACCTGGGAGCAGCGGGTGCGCCGGGAGGGGATCGTGTTGAAGCAGATCTCCTTCAAGGTGCCGCCGCCGTCGGACGCGTACATCGTGGAGCAGTTCCGCGCCGCGATCACGCCGCGCACGCGCGTCATCGAGATCACGCACATCACCAACCTTACCGGGCAGATCCTCCCCGTGCGCGACATCGTGCAGATGGCGCGGGAGAAGGGGATCGAGGTGTTCGTCGATGGCGCGCACGCCTTTGCGCACTTCCCGTTCACGCGCGACGACCTGGACGCGGACTACTACGGCACGTCGCTGCACAAGTGGCTGCACGCGCCGATCGGGACCGGCTTCCTGTACGTGCGACGCAACAAGATCAAGTCGCTGTGGCCGATGATGGGGGCCGCGGCGTCGCAGGACGACAACATCCGCAAGTACGAGGAGATCGGGACGCATCCCGCCGCGAACCACAACGCCATCGCGTTGTCGGTCGCATTCAACCGCGGTATCGGCCTGGAGCGCAAGGCGGCGCGGCTGCGCTACCTGCGCGATCGCTGGGCCAGGCGCCTGCTGGCCGAGAGCCCGCGGTTCAACGTCCTCACCCCGCTGGACAACCGGCAGTCGTGCACCATCGCGCTGGTGAACATCGAGGGCGTGGACACGCCCAAGCTGCAGCAGTGGCTGTGGAGCAAGCACAAGGTGATGACGGTGGCCATCGTGCACCCGGAGTTCCACGGCCTGCGCGTGACGCCAAGCGTCTACACCACGCCGGACGAGGTCGACCTCTTCGCCGACCTGATGCTGAAGGCTGCCAAATCGGGGATTGCCGCCTGACGCCGGCGCGCGCACCACGCGGGGGGGCGCCGGTTCCAGCGCCGCTGGCGCCGCGCTTCCATCGCTACGGCCTGCCGCGCACCGGGAAGGGGGTGCGCTACTGGCTTGCGAAGACCGAGCCCGAGAGCTTCTCCTGGGATGACCTGGTCAGCGCGCCGGGGCAGACGACGTGCTGGGACGGGGTGCGCAACTTCCAGGTGCGCAACTTCATGCGCGACCACATGCGCGTGGGCGACCTGGTCCTCATCTATCACTCCAACGCCGAGCCGCCAGCCGCAATGGGCGTGGCGGAAGTGGCCAGCGAGGCGTACCCCGACCACACCGCGTTCGACGCCTCGCACCATCACTTCGATCCCAAGAGCGACCCCCAACATCCCACCTGGCTCATGGTGGACCTGCGGGCCAGGGAGGCGCTGGCCCCCGTGGCGCTGCCCGTGATGCGGGCCACGCCGGGGCTGGAGCAGATGGAGCTCTTGCAGCTGGGGAGCCGCCTCTCCATCACGCCCGTGACGCCGGAGGAGTGGGCGATCCTCCTGCGCCTGGGCGGAAAGGGCGCGCGCGCCCGACGCTAGACGGCCCTACACATCCGGCGCCGAACCGGTCGGCGCCGACGCGTCAGGCACCGGCACGTCAGCCGCCGGTCGGCGGCCCGCGCGTCAGCCGCCGATGCCGTTGGCGCTGGCGGCCGAGACGGTGTCGCGACCCGCGCGCTTGGACTGGTAGAGCGCACCGTCGGCGCGCTTGATCCAGTCGGTCGGGCCATCGCCGATCGCGAGCTCGGCCACGCCGATCGAGAGGGTGATCTGCGGGCCCGCGGGGACGCTCCCGTTGGCGCCCGCGACGCCGGCCTCCGCAGCCGGGGCCGCGGGCTGCTCCTCGCCTTCCACCGGGTCGTCGACGGGGGCGATCTCCAGCGGCCGCAGTTCTTGCACCTGGCGACGGAGGCGCTCGGCCAGCAGCGAGGCGTTGGCGCTGTTGGTCTCCTGCAGCACCACCGCGAACTCGTCGCCGCCATAGCGGCAGACGAAGTCCACGCGCCGCAGGAAGGTGCGGGCCAGGACGTCGGCCACCTGCTTGAGCGCCAGGTCGCCGGCCGTGTGGCCGTACGTGTCGTTGATCTGCTTGAAGTTGTCGACGTCGATCATGAGCAGCGACGCGGGCTGCCCCAGCAGCGAGTGCAGCTCGATGCTGCGCGTGATGTACTCGTCGAACGCCTTGCGGTTGGCGAGCCCGGTGAGCGGGTCGAGCGAGCTCTCGCGGCGCGCGTCCTCGAGTTCACGTCCCAGGTGCTTGAGCTTCTCGGCGAGCGCGGCGAACTGCTGGCGCTGGCGCTCCTTGCGGTGCGCCATGAGCTGCTCCATCACCGAGACGACGGCCATCGCCTCGCGCTTGATCAGGTCCGTGGAGTTGGAGTCCACCGCCACGCGCATGCGTCCCAGGTGGTCGCCGGCGATCTTCGACTCCTCGTGCTCCTCGATGACCACCTGGTGCACCGCGGCCACGAAGGCCCACACGACCGAACGCAGGTCCTCCAGGGCGCGGTTGACGTACTTGCTCTCGTCGCGGCGCGTCTCGCCCCA
>CAZVDJ010000519.1:0-3905 GCA_964626245.1 uncultured Gemmatimonadaceae bacterium | reverse complement strand
GCGCCACACCGCGCCCAGCGTCACGACGGTCTGGCGCATCGTCGTGTAGCTGTTGCGGTACTCCGCCCCCAGCAGGTGCTGCGCGGGCGCGCCGGTGATCCTGGCGCTCGGGGCGAAGACGAGCGCCGCCTCCAGCGCCACCCCGCCAACCTGCCACCCAGCCCCGGCCGTGAGTGCCTGCTGGCTGATGGCCGGGAAGGCGATGAAGACGGTCTGTTCCGGCACCGGGTTGCTGCCGCGCAGGTAGCCGGCGCGCAGCGTCATCGCCTCGGTGGCCCTGAACTCCAGTCCGGCCTTGCCGGTGTAGCTGTCGTCCCAGCGCAGCGGGAAGGGATAGGTGAAGTTGCTGCTGGCGGGGTTGCCGTTCACCAGGATGTTGACGTTGGGATTGTCGCCCGCGGTCATCCTGAAGGGCATCGTCGCGGCCGCCGCCGACCAGTCCATCCACACGCCCTCCACGCCCAGGCGCCAGCGCTCGGACAGGCGGAACGAGGCGCCCGCCCCGATGGTCTGCGGCTCCGAGAGTTCAGTGGCGGCCTTGTAGGTCGACGAGGCGCCGAGCTGCAGGTTGAGCCCCGCCTGTCCCAGCATCTGCGCCACGTAGCCCTGCGCCTCGCTGGCGCCCATGCCGTGATTCTGCATCCGCTCCTGCACCATCATCCCGAACATCGCCTGGAACTGGCGGTTCATGTCGATCACGGCCGTCGCCCCCTTGAGCGCGATCTTCATGCGCGGGCTCCACGAGGCGCTCAGTCGCACGGCGTCGTTGGGCTTCCAGGCCAGGCCCAGGCTTCCGCCTGCTCCCCACCCGGCAAAGTCGTACGAGTCGCCATACGCGGTCAGTTCGCTCACCTGTCCAAAGAGCGCGGGATAGTGCGGGTCGAGCAGCGCCAGCCCCGCCATCCCCGCCGCCGCCTGGGGCGGCATGGTGAAGGGCATGCGAAAGTCACGGATCTGCGCATACGACGCGTAGGCACTCACCCCGATGCTCAGGCCGGGCGCGAGCTCGTACGCCAGCGCCGGGCCCATCTTGAGCGCGGCGAAGAAGCTCTCGTAGTCCTGCGCCGAGCCGAGCAGCGCGTGGGTGAGGCTGAAGTCCGAGCCGAAGCCGCCGATCGGCTCCACCCCCACGCCCCACGACAGCCGCGGCGTCGCCCGCGGCCGCACGTAGCCCAGCGACAGGAGGGGATAGGCGTGGCGCGCCCCGTCGCGCGTGGCGGGATTGGCGCTGTTGCGGAAGGTCAGGCTCGGCATGAAGGCCGAGAGGTTTGCCTCCAGCGCCGCGTGCCGGAACTGGGTCATGGCCGCGGGATCACGGAACAGGTCCGTGGGGACGTCGTCCCGGGCCCGCGTCACGCACCCCTGCCCCGCCGCGCGCGCCGACATGCACTGGAGCACGTAGCCGTTGGTTTGCGCGTGCGCCGTGGCCGCCAGGAGCAATGCGGCCATCGCGGCCACCACGCGCGGTGTCGATGCTGTGGACATGGAATCCTCGTTGCAAAGGCATCGTCAGATGAAGATCACCTGTGCGCCGGTGGACTTGTCGAAGAAGTCCATCGCGGTGATCACGTCGTGTACCTGGGGGATCAACTCCTCCCGCTTGATCCCCATCATCTCCATCGCCATGTGGCAGGCGTAGATCTCCGCCCCCGCGTCGGCGAGCGTCTCCAGCAGCTCGCGCACGGTGGGCACGTCGATCTCGGCGATCTTCTTCTTCATCATCGCCGTGGCCAGCGCCTCCATGCCCGGAAGGCCCGCGAGCATGGCCGGCATGTGTGTTCCGGGGTTGCCCACCACGCCGGCGTGCAGCTTGTCGACGGTGGACTCCTTGATCACGTCCATCCCCCAGAAGGTGAAGAAGAGCACGGCATCGATCCCCATCATGCGGGCGGCGTTGGCGAGGATCAGCCCGGGGTACGCCATGTCCAGGCTTCCCTTGGAACAGATGATGGCGACCTTGCGGTTCGTGGCGGCAGCGGCGCTGCTGGCACCCGCGGGCGCCTCCACGGTATCGATCACGGTGGTCATGGTGGTCTCCTGGTTAGGCAGGCGATGGGGCCGCGGACTGCGGCGCGGCGCCGGTCAGACGCAACTCTTCGGCTTGGTGAGGCCGGAGATCTTCGCGGCCAGGATGCCGGGTCCCTTGGGGAAGAGCTGGTACAGCTCCTTGGTGGGAATCCCGGCCATCGCCGTGATGCGGCGCAGGCCGGGAGCCGTCCCCTGCTCGGCCGCGTCGCGCCGGCAGAACTCGATCACCTTCCAGTGGCGGTCCGTCAGGGTGATCCCGGCGTTGCGCGCCAACTCCTCGGCGATGTCCGGCGTCCATTCCTGCGGGTCGGTCATGAAGCCGTCGGTGTTCAGCTGCACGGCATGTCCGGCAATCGTGGCGATGGTCATGGTCCCTGCTCCAGCGTGACGGCGCGTGGCGCCGATTGGGTGATCGTGTTGGCGTGCTACGCTTTCTTGCCGGCCATGCGCATGCGCGGACCGACGGCTGGCAGCGCCGCTCCCTTGAGCAGCACGTTCCAGTAGATGTACTTGAAGGCGAGCTTGCCCCAGTGGTTGGCCTCGGTCTCGCCCAGGAGCGTGAAGGGCCCAACGCCCGGCAGCGGGAACTTGCCGGGGAGCGGCTCGGTGTCGTAGTTGAAGTCGATGAGCGTCGCCTTGCCGTAACCGGTCTCGATGAAGCAGTTGGCATGGCCATCGAATCCGGGCTCGAGGTCGCGCCCCTCGATGGCGCGGTGGATGTTGTCCACCAGGACCTCGGCCTCGAAGTGCGCCACCGAGCCAGCCTTGGAGGCCGGGAGGTCGGTGGCATCACCGATCACGAAGACGTTCTCGAAGTCGCGCGCGCGCAGCGTGTACCGTTCGGTGGGCACGAAGTCCAGTTCGTTGCCCAGCCCGGAACGCGCGATGGCCGCACTCCCCCGGTGCGTGGGGATCGTGACCAGGAGGTCGTAGGGCACCTCCCGACCGTCCCAGCTCTTGAGGAGCCCGTTGGCCCCATCCACCTCGCCCGTGTTGAAGAGCGTCTCGACCTGGATGTGCCGCTCGGCCAGCAGGCCGCCCAGCATCTCCGACGTGCGCTGCTTCGTGAAGGCGCCGTCCAGCGGCGTGGCATAGGTGATCTCCACCTTGTCGCGCATGCCGTGCCGCGTGAAGAACGCCTCGGCGAGGAAGAGGAACTCGAGCGGCGCCACCGGGCACTTGATCGGCATCTCGACCACGTTCAGCACCAGGCGACCACCCTTCCACGTCTTCAGCCGCTCGGAGAGCGCGTCGGCGCCGTCGAGCGTGTAGAAGTCGAACGCCGTCGTGCGCCACCCCTCGCCCGTCAGCCCCTCCGTGTCCGCCGGTGAGATGCGGCTTCCCGTGGCGATGATCAGGAAGTCGTAGCCGATCGACTCGCCGGAGGTGAGCGTCACCCGGTTTTCGTCGGGCGCGATGCGGTCGATCTCGGCCAGGACCAGGCGTGCAGCTGGCGGCAGGACGCGGGACCTGGGCTTCACCAGTTCGCGCGTGGTGTAGTTGCCGAACGGGACGAACAGGAGCCCCGGCTGGTAGACGTGCTGGTCGTCCTGGTCGATGACCACGACCTCCCAGTCGTCCATGGGAAGGGTGCGGACCAGCTTGGCGGCCATCATTGTCCCGGCCGTCCCTCCGCCCAGAATCACGATCCGTTTCATTGCCCCCTCCTGTGCGCGCGGATGTCTCGGTGCTACCCGCAGGTAAGGCATGCCTCGCGCCACGCCGCCTGGACGGCGCCCAATCGCCTAACGCGAGACCCGGCAATGACTTGGCCTGAGCGGCCGGCGCCACGCAGGCCGGCTCCTGAAACGCCACGTTGCAACACCTCTCCGCGTGACCCCCGCGTCTCCGAAACTCTTCCAAAGCTTTCGCGTTAA
>CAZVDJ010000518.1:0-3919 GCA_964626245.1 uncultured Gemmatimonadaceae bacterium | reverse complement strand
GGCCATCGCCCGGGCGCTGGACGACGCGCGCGCGCGCCAGCGCTCGGCGGAGTTGCAGCTCGCGGAGGCCGACGCGCGCCTTCGCGCCGCCGGCACGGCGCTCGGCGTCATGGCGCCCAGCTGGCAGGAAGCCCAGGTCGCCCGCGAGCGCCTGCAGGAACTGCTGGGCGAGCTGCGCGTGGTGGAGCGCGACGAGCTGGGGCGCACGCGCGACCTGGAGCGCCTGGATGCCGAGCTGGCCGAGATCGCGACCGCGCGCCAGGAGCTCGAGGCGCTGGCCGCCGAGCTCGCCCCGCTGGCCAGCATCGCCACCGAGTTCCGGCGCTACGAGGAGCTGGCGCGCGAGGAAGGGCGGCGCCAGACGCTGGCCGAGGCGGAGCGCTCGCTGGGCGAGGAGCTGGCGCGCCTGCGCGAGCGGCGCGAGAAGCTCGCCAGCTCTCCGCAGTTGGAGGAGGAGGTGACCGAGGGGCTGGAGGGCAAGCGGCGCGCCCTCGAGGACGCCATGGGCGAGCTGGAGGCCAGGCGCACCGAGTGGGTGCGCGACCGCCAGGAGGCGGAGACCAAGCGCGACGCGCTGCGGCGGCAGTACCAGGAGCTCAAGTCGCAGCGCGACAAGGTGCTCGACCTGGGCGAGGACGGCGTCTGCCCCACCTGCACGCGCGTGCTGGGCGCCACGTTCCGCACGGTGCTGGACGGGCTGGACGAGCAGCTGGATACCATCACCGTCGACGGCCGCTATTACGGGACGCGCCTGGAGCAGCTGGAGCAGATGCCGGCCGAGGTGCGCCAGCTCGACGAGCGACGCCGTGAGCTGCAAGGTGAGGTGGGGGCGCTGGAGCGGCAGCTGGCGCGCGTACAGGGCGGGGTGCAGGAGCTGTCGCAGCTGGGGCGCGACCTGGCGGCCAAGGAGCAGCGCCACGAGCAGCTGGTGCGCGACCTGGCCGCCATTCCCACCGGGTACGACGCGGCGCGCCACGAGCTGCTGCGGCAGGAGACGGGACGCCTGGCTCCGCTCAACGACCGGGCCACGCGGCTCAGCACCATGCTGGAGCGCGAACCCCGACTGCTCACCGCGCGCGACGCGGCGCGCGCCGAGGTCGCGACGCTGCACGCGCGCTCGGCGGCGCTGCGCGAGGCGCGCGACGCCATCCGCTTCTCGGAGCAGGAGTACCTGGAGCTGCGCGAGCGCCAGGAGACGACGCTCGCCGAGGCACGCGGCGCGGAGATCGCCGTCGCCACCGCGCGCGCCGAGTTGCAGTCGGCGGCCGGGGCCTTGCAGCAGGCGGAACGCGCGCGCCAGGACTTCGACAGGGCGCAGGCCGCGCATGAGGCGCTGCAGGGTGACAAGCGGCTGCACGACGAACTCGATCGCGCCTTCTCCGACCTGCGCACCGACCTCAACCACCAGCTCCGCCCCGAACTGTCCGAGCTGGCCAGCGCCTTCCTGGCCGAACTCACGGACCACCGCTACACGGAGCTGGAACTCGACGACCAGTACAACGTCCTGGTGCTCGAGGACGGCCAGCCCAAGCCCGTGATCTCGGGCGGCGAGGAGGACCTGGCCAACCTGGTGTTGCGGCTGGCGATCTCGCAGATGATCGCGGAGCGCGCCGGGCAGGCCTTCTCGCTCCTCGTGCTGGACGAGGTCTTCGGCTCGCTGGACGAGGTGCGGCGCGCGAACGTCGTGGAGCTCCTGCGCCGGCTGCAGGATCGCTTCGAGCAGGTCATCCTGATCACGCACATCGAATCGGTGCGCGATGGACTCGACCGCGTGATCTCGGTGACGTACGACGAGGAGTCGGGGAGCGCGCGGGTGCGGCAGCAGGAGCCGGAGCTGGCCGCGGTAGGGGTGGGCGCCCTCTCGCTGCGCGACGCGGACGGCGAGACATGACGACTACCGGTCCCTGGCGGTCGCTGCGCAACGTCAGCGGGCCGCTGCCGGCTCGGCTCACCGACATCGACGCGCTCAACCGCGTCTTCAGCGACGCCTTCACGGAGCGCTACCGGCGCGACGGCATGGTGGGGGTGCGCGTCCCGTTCCTCAATCCTGCCATCTGGCGCTATGCCATCGAGGACGCCGATGGCGGCGCCATGCTCTGGCGCGACGAGCGCGACGAGATCGTCGCCTTCAACGTGGCGCATCGCTCCGGCATCGAGGGGTGGATGGGGCCGCTCGCGGTGCGACCGGAATGGCAGGGGACCGGCCTGGGGAAGGTGATCGTGCAGGCCGGCATCGGCCGGCTGCGCGACGAACAGGCCCGCGTGATCGGGCTGGAGACGATGCCGCGCACGATGGACAACATCGGCTTCTACTCCAGGCTCGGCTTCACCCCGGGGCCACTCACCATCACGCTCACGCTCGAGGCGACCACGCACGACGTGCCGGTGCCGCTCCTGGGCGCGCTGTCGGCGCGCGACCGGTCCAGCGTCGTGGATGAATGCCGCCGGCTCACCGAGCGCCTGCTGCCGGGCTATGACTTCTCGCGCGAACTCCTGCTCACGCTGGAGCTGGGGCTGGGCGACGTGGCGCTGCGCTACGAACGCGGGGTGCTCACCGGCTTCGCCCTCTTTCACGCCGCGCCGCTGGTGGAGGGGCGCTCGCGCGAGGAGCTGCGCGTGCTCAAGTGCGTGCTCGCCCGGGAGGAGGAGCTGCCGGCCATGGCGCCGATGCTCGCCGGTGCGGCGCGCCAGATGGGGACACGTCGCGTGGCGCTTCGCGTGCAGGGGACGTACCGCGACGCCTATCGCGCGCTGGTGGAGATGGGGGCGCGCGTGCGGTGGACCGACCTGCGCATGACGATGGTCGACGCGCCGGAGACGCGCCCCGCCGTGGGGATGGTGCTGAGCAACTGGGAGATCTGAAGCGCCCCGGGAGGGCCGCTGCCTAACGTGGACCCTCGTCGACCGGCGCGCCGCCGCCGGGTGGCGTCCGCAGGCGGCTCGCACTCCGCTCCACGTCGTCCACGTCCAGGTGCGCGCGAAACGGGCGCATCAGCTCGCCGAAGGCCCCCGGGTTGAAGCCCAGCGCATCGCGCACGAGGCAGGCGTGAATGGCCGCATGTGCGAGGCGACGTGCATCGCTGCGCTCCTCCTCGGGCAGCGCGAGCACGTTCACCATCGCGTCCACGCGCGCCAGGCGATCGCGCAGGATGCGCTCGTGCGGCGCGCGCCGCTCGTCGCCCAGGAGGCGCGTGGCCTCATCGGCGAGTTCCAGCGCGAACGCGTAGTAGTGCTGGTCCGACGCGCGGGCGGCGACGAAGTCGCGCCACTGGGAGGGCGTGAGCGCCGACAGTCGGCCCAGGAACTGGTCCGCTAGTTCAGCCCGGTAGCGAAGCTCCTCGTCCATGGTGCCAACGTACGGCGCGGCCCGGGAAGCACCGATACTTCATGGGCAATGCTGTTACGCCATGTAACGTGGCGCACACTTATGACGTGCTCGATACCCGCCGCCCGAGGGTGTGTCCACAGCGCGCGTCGCGGCCCCGATCACTTCCGCGGAGGGTCGCCCGCGCCTGGCGTTCCGCGCACCACGATGCGCCAGATGAGGAGAAAGACGCCGGCAGTAAGGAGGGCGTGTACCCAGCCCGATACTTCGGTAGTGAAGGTGGCCACGCCCCACACGGCGAGGATGGCGACGGCGGCGATGATGCCAAGGTCCATTGGTGGATTTGACCGGTCAGGGAGCGCCCGGTACATTCTGGGCGGCCAACGATGTCACGGAGCGAAGAGACCGACTTTTTGAGCCGATAAGCTCATCGAAGGGGTTCAACAAACGGGTCGACGTCACGCCCCAGTGCGGGGAAGGCGGAAAGCGCGGTGCGAATCTTACACCTTACGCGTGGGCTTCAAAAAAACCTCTTCGTTCCGACCTCGGCGAGGCGCCATCTCCGGATGGCGCCTCGTCCTGCATTCGGGGGTG
>CAZVDJ010000517.1:0-3920 GCA_964626245.1 uncultured Gemmatimonadaceae bacterium | reverse complement strand
AGCTCCACGCCCCGCGTCGACTTGCCCATCGCTACCGGCGTTACGGGCGGTACCGGCTTCAGCGATGCACCGTTCACGAACATCAGCTTGACGTGGTCGGCAAATCCGCCGCAGCAGAAGCACCAGCCGTCGCCCACGCCATAGTACGACATGCCCCATTTCACCGAACGCTGCAGGCCGGGAAGCGTCCTGGCCGCAAGCGCATCGACCCGTTCCGCGATGTCGCGCTGGGGCTGCGGCAGGCTGGCGATGTAGGCGAAGACCGGCTTGTCGCCGACCGCAGCCTTTGCGGGGCTTGCCTTGCCCGTGACCATGGATGCCGGCAGCGTCGTGGCAACCTTGCGTCCGGCGGACGTGCGCTTCGCCACCTTCCGGCCTGTGACTTTGGACGTCTTGTCAGCCCTGCGAGCGGGCATGGTGGTCACCTCTCCCTGGCTAGTGTGCCTGCCTGACGTTTGCATTCAGCCGCAACGAGTGTACAACCCTTGCGGCAGGGCCGCATCCGTCGCGTGCTTGCCAGCCTGCAACGCCATGTTATGCCGCGAGGCGGCCACGGCGTCAACGCGGCAACACGATAGGCCCCGTGTGGCCCTCGCCTTCGAACTCCATCCGGCCGGCGGTTTGCTGGGGGGCGCCGCGGCCCGCCGCAATATCGGCCACCGCTCCAGCAGGTCGCCGACATGGGCGAGGATCTGCGCCGGCGTGCGCGTCGTCTCGCCCACCTGCCACGACGCAAAGTGGGCCGGCGCGTTGCGTACGACCTTGCTCCCGCGGTACGCCAACGTCGCGACGGCATGGCGGAGGAACTGACGAGTCGGGTCAGTCATCGCGCTCATGGTTCCAAGGGCAGGACGGCATGACGTTTCGGTTCACCTGCGGCCGAAGGCAATCAAGCGCGCGCAGCGCGCGTACGACAGATCCGCGACTGCTATTTCGGTCCGATCGCGCGGAAGCAGGCGATGACGTCTTCGACAGACGGGCCTGCGAAGAGCTGCGCGGCGGGCACTCCAGGGATGCAGCGTCGCCGCACGCGCCGGTGCCGAGCTATTCCACGCGCAGCGTCCGGCCAGGATCGACCTGCGCCGCGCGCCGCGCTGGGATCCAGGTCGCGATCGCCGCGACCGCCAGCAGCAGCACCGCGATCACGACGCCGACGAACATCGGTAGCGTCCCCTGCATTCTCATCTCCCCCTGCGCGATCAACACCTGGAGGGCCGCGAGCGTGACCGGCAGCCCGATCGCCAGCGCGATCACCGCCGACTTCACGCCGGACGCGAGGAACATCCGCGCGACCTGCATCGGCTCGGCCCCCACGGCGATCCGGACCCCGATCTCGCGCGTCCGCTGCCGCACCGAGAGCGCGACGACACCGTAGAGCCCGAGCGCGGCGAGCGTCACCGCGGCCAACCCGCCGAGTCCGGCCATCAGCGACAGCTGTACCGTCCCCTGGCGCTTCTCCTCATCCCGCTGGTACAGCGTCTTCATCGAACTGATCGGCAATTGCGGCGCGTCGGCAATCGCGAGCCGCTGCAGGGTGGGGAGGAATTCCGCTGCCGGCCCACGCGTGCGGATCAGGAGCCGATCCCTCCGCCAGGCACTCCCGTGCGCGGTGTAGATCCGGAACGGGACGATCGCGCTCGGCTGGCTCCCCGCCGACGGCATCTCCGGCACCGTCACTCGGGAGTCGTACACACCCACCACGTGCATCGCGATCTCGTTCCCTCCAACGCCGCCGAGTGGGGGCAAGGTGAGGATCCGGCCGATCGGATTCGCGCCGCCAAAGAGCGCCTGCGCCAGGTCGACGCCGATGACGACTGGACGGTCGGTCGAGGCGGTGTCGACCAGCATCACGTCGCGCCCGAGGACGATCGGCACGTCGAGCACGTCGAACCAGCCCGGTGCGGTGGCTGCGAGATGCACGACCACGGGGGCCATTTCTCCCGCGGCGATCCGTGGCTCGAGCTCCGGCACGTAGGCACCGCGCACATCCAGCTCCGCCGACGCCGGCACCACCGCGCGGACCTCCGGCCGGGCCGCGATGCGCGGAACCAGCTTCTCCACCTGCTGGGGGCCGAGCTCCGCCAGCATCGAGTCGAGGCTGGGCTTGAAGGTCGCCTCGATCACCTCGCGGCTCGTCTCGGCTGCAAGCGGCTGGTAGCCGGCAACAACCATCCGCAACATGATCAGCAAGCTGACAAGGAGGGGCTGCGAGAGGGCAATCTGCGCGACGACGAGGGTGCGCTGCAGCTGCGACGTCCGGGTGGCACCGTGCCCCGAGTCGCGGATGGCGCCCGCCACCTCGCGGGTCGCGTGCAGCGCGGGAGAGAGGCCGAAGAGGACTCCTGTCGTCACCGCCAGCGCGAAGACGAACGCGAAGGTCTTCAGGTCCGGCGCGAGGTCCGCGCCGATGACCGCCCGGGAACTCACGATCGACAGCAGCCAGAACGCGGCGATCGCGCCACCCGTTGCCCCCACGATCGACACGATCGTCGACTCGGTCGCCAGCTGGCGGATGATCCGGATGCGCGTGGCGCCGAGGCCAAGCCGCACCGCGATCTCCTGCCGTCGTGCCACCGCTGCCGCGACCATGAGGGAGCTGACGTTCATCCAGCCGACGAGCAGAATGAGCAGGCCGAGCGCCCCCAGCAGCGAGAAGATGAGGATCAGCTCCTCGCCGGCGTTCCACGGCGCTACGGCCCCGAGGTGTCGCACCTCAGCCATCCGCGTCATCCCGACGCGGCCGGCCGAGTCGGGGAGCGTGGCGATCGCGACCTGCTGGGCGACGGCGGTGGCCTGCTCGAAGCTCGCCCCCCGCGCGAGCCGCGCGAATACGCGAAGGGAGCGATCGTCGTCCATCCAACGGGAAGCGGCACCAACGAGGTTGCTGCGCGCGCTCATCGGCATGAAGAGCAGCGGCTCCACATCGTCGCGCGTCGCCCCCCGGAAGCGACGCGGCGCGATGCCGACGATCTCGACTGGGATCCTGTTCACGAGCAGCCGCATCCCCAGCGCCTTCTCCGCCGACCCGAACATCTGCTCGGCCGGAATCGCGGCCATCACGGCGCTGAGGTCGGGCGTGCCGTCGGTCTGCTGCAGCAGGCCGCGTCCTCGACTCAGCGGGACGCCGAGCGTCGCGAAGTAGTTCGGGGTGACGAAGGTGACCGGGGCGTTCCGCGCTCCCGCGCTATCGCCGCCGGCAATGATCGCGTAGTCCTCGACCCAGGCCGCGACCGAGGCGAAGACCTCGCGGCGTTCGGACAGCAGGTCGAGCTGCGTCCCGGTGAGGTCGACAATGTCCCACTTCGCGGTCGGTGCCGGCCGCTCCTGCATCCAGACGAGTGCGTGGGCCGGATCCTGTGGGACCTGCGGCGCCGGGCGCAGGAACATCCCCTGGAAGAGCGAGAAGATCAGGGTATTCGCGCCGGAGGCGAGCGCGAGGACCGCGACGATGATCGCGGTCGTGGCCTTGTGGCGCGAGAAGTAACGGCGGGCGAACCGGACGTCGCCGGCGAGCGACTGCAGGAGCGCGGAGAGGGGCGTCGGCATACCGGGCAGACGTTTTCGCGGGCCGCTAGGTTTCAGGGTGACGGTGGACGTGCGCGGCGTGGTCGGGCGGGGTCCCGGGCGCACCTCCATGGCGGGGTGGAGGGGAGGTGAGTGGCTGGATTGGGTTGGCCTAACGACCGACAACCTGTCGCGCGGGACGGGGACACACAAGAGCCGACCGCCCTGGGAGTGTCCGATTGTCTGTGTATCAGCCCTTACGTGCGCTCGGCGTCACCACACCTCTGGTCAGCGATCGCCGAACAGGAGCTTCGAGTGCGGGAGCGCCGCGCGCCACTGCTGCAAGGGTGTGGCCCGCCAGGTTTTCTGGATGTTCCGCAGGGCGAGATACAACAGCTTTCCCGCTGCCTCGTCCC